>CALWXG010000065.1 GCA_944385435.1 uncultured Oscillospiraceae bacterium | reverse complement strand
ATTTATATGATCGGCATGCTGCTGGGCTTTACCTTCTATGTGACGGCCAGCATGCCCTTTGTGGTGGCGCTTGTCCTGGCCATTATCATCACAGCTGCCGTGCTGCTGCTCATTGAACGGGCCATCTACCGGCCGATTCTGAAGGTCTCCTCCATGTACCTGTTCATTGCCACCATCGGCATGGCCACGTTCCTGCGCAACGCCGCGCAGCTGATCTTCGGCTCGGAAAGCTACTCCTTCCCCCATCTCTTCGGCAGCGACCCGATTCAGATCACGGAGAGCCTGAGCATTCTGCCCCAGAATATCGTGATCATTGTAGTGTGCGTCATTCTGGTGGTGGCACTGTTCCTGTTCATGCGCAAGACCAAGACCGGGCTTGCCATGTCGGCGGTTTCCATGAATCCCTTTGCCGCCTCCTTGATGGGAGTCAACTACAGCCAGATTACCACCATCACCTATACCATTGCCGCAGCCATGGCGGCCATCGCCGGCGTATTCAGCGGACCGCTGTACAACGTCAGCACCACGGTGGGGGCCACCCTGGGCCTGAAGGCGCTGATTGCCGCCGTTATGGGCGGATTCGGCAACTCTGCCGGCGCCATTCTGGGCGGTATGATTCTGGGCCTGGTGGAGGCGCTGGGCAGCACTTATCTCTCTTCCGCCTACAAAGATGCCTTTGCCTTCATCATGCTGCTGATTATTCTCTTCCTGCGTCCTCAGGGCATCCTGGGCCGCAAGAGTGTCTCCAAAGTCTAAGGGGGTGGCAGATCATGAAAAAAGTAAAGACGAGAACCAAAATTATCATTGCCATTACCCTGCTGCTGGCCATTGTCATTCCCATCTTCACACGGGAAAACCGCTACTACATGGACGTGTTTATCATGCTGGGCATCTATGTGATCCTGGGCGCATCCATGAACCTGCTCATCGGCTATTCCGGACAGATTTCCCTGGGTACTGCGGGCTTCTACGGGATCGGGGCCTATGCCTCTGTCCTGCTGGTAATGAAAGCCAACATGCCCTTCCTGGTGGGTCTGATCTTCGCGGTGGTACTCTGCTTCCTGATCGGCTACGTGCTGGGCTTCCCCGCTACCAAGCTGAACTTCATCTTCCTGGGCCTGTCCACCGCAGGTCTGAACACCATCATCCAGCTGATCATCACCAATTCCCAGTTCACCGGCGGCGCCTCCGGCATCACCGGGATCCCCTCGGTGAAGCTGTTCGGTGAACCCATGACCAAGCTGCAGTATTATTACATGACGCTGATCTTCGTGCTCCTCGTGCTGTTTATCTGCTACCGGATTGTCAACTCCAAGACCGGCCGCGCCCTGATGGCCATCAAGGGCAATCCCATTGCCGCCTCCGCCATGGGCATCAACATCAACCGCTACAAGCTGCTGGTGTTTGCCATTGTGTCCGCCATGGGCGGCCTGGCCGGTGTGCTGTACGCGTTCAACATCCGCTACATTCAGGCGGAGGCCTTTACCACCAACATGTCCTTCAAGATCCTCACCATGGGCATCATCGGCGGTATGGGTGATTTGGGCGGCGGCGTGCTGGGCTCCCTGGTGGCCGGTGCCCTGCCTGAGTTCCTGCGGGATCTGAGCAAGTACCAGATGACCATTTACGGCCTGCTTATTGTGCTGGTGCTGCGTTTCATGCCCAAGGGCATTGTCCATCCCATTCAGCTCGGCCTGGACAAACTGGAACAGGCGATTGCAGGTGCCCTGGCCAAACGGAAGGCCGGGAAAACAAAAAATAAGGAGGGCTGAGTCATGGGAACCATTCTGAAGACTGAGGCCGCCACCATGCAGTTCGGCGGGCTGACCGCAGTGGACCATGTGGATATGGAGATCCAGGCCGGCGAAGTTCATGCCTTGTTGGGCCCCAACGGCGCCGGAAAGACCACGCTGTTCAACATGATCTCCGGGATCTATACGCCCACCTCCGGCCGGGTGATTTTTCAGGGAAACGACATCAGTAAGAAACGCTCCTTTGAGGTGGCTGCTCTGGGAATCGGACGGACCTTCCAGAATATCCTGCTGTTCGACGATCTGAGTGCCTGCGACAATGTGATGATAGGCCGTCACCTCAAGACAAAGCAGCCATTGGTGGAGTCCATTTTCTGGACGCCCCGGATCCGCAGGGAGGAGAAGAGTGCCAGGCAGCGCTCCCTGGAACTGCTGGAATATGTAAATCTGGGCGCAGACGCGGAGAAAAAGGCGGGCAGCCTGCCCTACGGCAAGAAGCGTCTGCTGGAGATTGCCCGGGCCCTGGCTCTGGAGCCCAGCATGCTGCTGCTGGACGAGCCGGCGGCGGGCATGAATCCGTCGGAGAGCGTGGAGCTGATGGAGATCATCCGGAAGATCCGCAACGACGGGATTACCATCCTGATTGTGGAGCACAACATGCGGGTGGCCATGGGAATTTCCGACGTGGTTACAGTGCTCAACCACGGGCAGAAGATCGCCGAGGGCGTGCCGGAAGTGGTGCAGCACGATCCGGCCGTCATTGAGGCCTATCTCGGGAAAGGGGGCGCGAGACAATGAGTGAGACCATGTTGAAAGTCAGCGGCGTCAGCGCCCATTACGGCAGCATCAACGCGGTGAAAGATGCCTCCCTGGAGGTGAGACAGGGGGAGGCCGTAACGGTCATCGGCGCCAACGGCGCGGGGAAATCCACTTTGATGAAGTGCATTGTGGGCGTGATGCCCAAGAGCGGCGGTACGGTGGAGTACCTGGGCCAGGATATCACCAAGACGCCATCGGACAAAATCGTCCGGATGGGAATTGCCATGGTCCCGGAGGGACGGCAGATTTTCAGTGAGCTGAGCGTGCTGGAGAACCTGAAAATGGGCGCCTATACCCGGACCAAAAAGGAGGATCTGAGCCGGGATTACGATCTGGTATTCGGTATTTTCCCCCGTCTGAAGGAGCGGGCCAGCCAGAAGGGCGGCAGCCTGTCCGGCGGCGAACAGCAGATGCTGGCAGTGAGCCGGGCGCTGATGTCCCGTCCCAAATTGCTGCTCATCGACGAGCTGTCCATGGGCCTGGCGCCGGTGCTGGTGGAGTCCCTGTTTGACGCGTTGATGGACATCAATAAAAAGGGGACCACCATTGTCCTGGTGGAGCAGGACGCCAATATGGCACTGAAGTTTTCTGACCGGGCCTACGTCATCGAGAACGGCACCGTGGCTCTGAGCGGGAAATCCTCCGAGCTGATGGTGGACGACCGGGTGCGGGAGCTGTACCTGGGCGGCTGAGCGCAGCGTTTTTTAACGGGCGGGCAGGAGGTGTGCAAATGAAAATCACGGATGTCAGGATTCGGACTCTGGTGGGCATTGACCGGACGCCGGGAATGATTTATGACAACCAGAAGGTGGTGCGGGTAGCTCCCACGGACATTCACCCGGAATACCGGAAGAAGAAAGGCCACATCAGTGTGACTCAGGCGCCCCAGCCGGACGGAACGTACCGGATCACCCAGAATTTCCTGCTGGTGGAGACGGACGAGGGAATCACCGGGACGGTGGGGCCCATCAGCAACCCCATGCCCCCGGTGTACATTCTCACCTATCTGAAGCCGATTCTCATCGGACAGGACCCGTGGGACGTCCAGCGGCTGTGGGATATCATGTACCGCTCCTGCGTCAATGGGCGCAAAGGGGAAAATATGCAGGCCATCAGTTATGTGGACTGTGCCCTGTGGGACATCCGGGCCAAGGCCTGCGGTCTGCCCCTCTACAAGCTTCTGGGAGGCAAAGTGCAGAAGAAGATCCGGGCCTATGCCAATACCGCCGGCTATCCCCAGGATCCGGAGAGCGTCGTGACCGCAGTCCGGGACCTGAAGGCCAGGGGGTTCACGGCCATCAAATGGGGCGTGTCCTATGGCCCGGCCGCCGGTGAGGCGGGCATGAAAAAGACGGTGGAGACAGTCCGGCTGCTGCGGGAGACGGCAGGAGACGACATGATGCTGATGCTGGACGCATGGTCCAGCTGGGATGTGCCCTACACCCTGCGCATCGCTCCGAAGCTGGCGGAGTATGATCTGGCCTGGATTGAGGAGCCGGTGATGCCCGACCTCACCGGGAGCTATGCCTATCTCAATCGCCGCAGCCCGGTGCCCATCTCCGGCGGGGAGCATGAGTATACCCGCTGGGGGTACAAGGGATTGCTGGATGCGGATGCCTGCGCATTGTACCAGCCGGACCCGGCCTGGAGTGGAGGCATCACAGAGGTGGACAAGATCCTGGGGCTGATCTCCGCCTACGACCGCCGGGCCAGCCTGCACAACAGTCTGCCCGGGCTGGGAGTCCATGTGTCCTGCGCCTGGCCCACCAGCGTGGTCCCGCTGGCGGAATACCTGATGCTGGTGGGAGAGGCCTCCCAGTATTTTCTCAGGACCCCGTGCAGGCCGGAAAACGGATCGTTCACGCCGCTGGAGACGCCGGGCATCGGCCTGGATATCGACGAGTCCAAGGTGGATGAGTCCGTTTTCCTGGAAGAATGAACGGAGGAGACAGGCGATGAACAGACTGGAACAGAGCATTGGCGGAATCTGTTTTCGCAGCCCGCTGGTGATTGGCTCGGGCCCGCTGTCCGACCGGCCGGATCTGATTGAACAGGCGGCGGCCTGCGGAGCCGGTGCGGTGAGCATCAAACAGACCGCGTGGAGTGAGACGCGGCCCGGCGTGCGGAAGATGTATGCCCGGAAGGGAGAATATTTTTTCAACCCCAGCGACCGCCGGTTGAAGCCGGAGGAGACGGCCCGGCTGATCCGGCAGGTGAAGCAGGGCACGGACATCCCGCTGTTTGTCAACGTGCTGGGCAATGGCCGCGAAGAAGAGACCTGGGCCCAACTGGGGGAACAGATGGAGGAGGCGGGAGCGGACGGGCTGGAGCTGAACTTCGCCTGCCCCAACCCGCCGGCGCAGAGGGATGCGGCAGGGGAAAAACTGCGCTACGGCGCAGCGCTGAGCCAGGAACCGGAGCTGGCGGGAGACATCATCCGGGCGGTAGTAAGACGGGTGAAGATTCCCGTCTGGGTCAAATTTTCCGGAGATGGGACGGATACCGCAGCCCTGTGCCGGGCGGCGGCCGCCGCCGGAGCCACCGGCGTGACGGCATTTTGCAGCCCGAGGGGCGCGTTCCCAGTGGACATTGAACGGGGCGGCCGTCCCAAATTGGCGGACCTCTCCGTGTGCAGCTTCGGCGGCATCAATGGGCCGGCTATCCGGCCGGCCTCCAACCGGGTGGTGGCCGAAGCGGCCCTGGCGGTGCCGGATCTGCCCATCATGGGCGGCGGCGGGATATCCCGGGCAGAGCACGTGGTGGAGACCATGATGTACGGGGCCAGCCTCACCTTCCTGTTTACCCAGGTAATGCTGGAGGGGTTCGCGGTGCTGACCAGGCTGAATGAACAGCTGGAGGCGTTCATGGACCGCCATGGATATGAGAGTGTGGAGGAGATGCGGGGGCTGGCCCTTCGCTATCTGGTGCCCAACAGTGAATTGGATTACCGGATCGGTCGCCCGGCCCGGGTGGATCCGGGGAAGTGCCGGGGATGCGGAAGCTGCGGAAAGATCGCCTTCTGCCGGGCTATCCGGATGGAGGGGAGGACGGCCCGGGTACAGCCGCAATTGTGCGAGAGCTGCGGACTGTGCGCCAGCCTGTGTCCCTTTGACGCGATCTTTTTTGACGGAGACCGGACGGATGGAAACGGAGGCGATTGACGGTGCTGGATACGACAGGCTGGCCCTACGTGGACGGCCAGCGGGGACGGATCGGACTGATCACCCCGGCCCCGGGCAGCTCCACAGAGTGGGAATTCAATCACTACAAACCGGAGGGCGTGGCGGTGCTCACCACACGGGTGCCCTTGTTCGGCATCTCTTATGAGGGCATTGCCCATATGACGGAGTATGTGGATCAGGCGGCGGAGATGCTGGCCAGAAGTTCTGTTGTGGATCTGATTCTGTTCAGCTGCACCGCAGGCAGTTTTCTGGAGGGCGGGGATTATGACCGTCAGTTGATTGAGCGCCTGGAGAGTCGGACGGGAGTACAGACCACCACCACCAGCACCTGCGTCCGCCAGGCACTGATGACCCTGGGCATCCGTTCGCTCCATGTGGTGACGCCCTACTCCGATGAGATCAATCAGCGGGAGCGGGCGTTTCTGGAGCACTGCGGCGTAGAGGTGCTGAGCATTACTGGCGCACTGCTGGACCGGTCTCAGAACACGCCGAAGATTCCGGCCGGTGTGATGGCGGACTTTGTCCGGCGGGCGGACACGCCCCAGGCGGACGGGATCTTCATCAGTTGTACCGGGCTGCACGTGGATGGGATCCTGGAGCCACTGGAGGCTGAGTTGGGCAAGCCGGTACTCTCCAGCAATCAGTGCGGTCTGTGGGGCAGCCTGCGGGCGCTGGGGATCGGGGACAGAATCCCGGGACTTGGGCAGCTCTTTTCCCATTGAGAGGTGCGCACGATGGGCAAACAGTTTGTGGATGGATATCGTGGGCGCATTGGCCTTGTGGCCACAGCGCCCGGAAATGCCACAGAGGCGGATTTCAACCGCTACCGCCCGGAGGGTGTGGCGGTGATGACCACCCGGATACCCTTGACCAGTTCCACTCCGGAGGGAATTGGGGAGATGAATCAGCAGCTGGAAGCTGCGGTGCGGATGCTGGCGGGAAATGCCTACTGTGATGTGGTGCTGTGCAGCAGTACCGCGGGCAGTTTCCTGGACGGCCGGCTGGCAGACGGTGAACGGGCCGCCCGCCTGAGCCGGGAGACCGGCTGCCGGGTGATCACATCGGCGCAGTGCATGCTGGCCGCACTGACGGCGCTGGACGTCAGACGGGTTACGCTGATCACGCCCTCTTCCCGGGAACTGAACGAGGTGGAATGCGCGTTTCTGAATGACGCAGGGATCGACGTGGTAAGTCAGGGCGGATTCTATCTGAAAAGTCCCAGAGAGATCCTGTGTACGTCACCGGAAGAGGTGGCGGCGCTGGTGCGGCAGGCGGATCGAAGCCAATCGGAGGGTGTGCTGATCAGCTGCTCCGGACTGCATGTCATGGAGCTGATTCCCCGTTTGGAGGAAGAATTGGGGAAACCGGTCCTGGCCAGCAATCAATTCGGCCTGTGGGGATGCCTGCAGACCCTGCACCTGCAAACGGGGATATCGGGTCCGGGCAGACTGTTTCTTCACGAGATAAAATAAGGAGGAGATACATATGATGGCCAGACTGGTCCGGTCCTGCCAGATTACAGCGCGGGACACTTTGTATGAATTCGACTGCCCGGAGCTGGCCGGAAAGGCCAGGCCGGGACAATTTGTGGAGGTGGCTCTGGGAGAGGGGGACAGCTCGTTTCTCCGCAGGCCCATCAGTGTGTTTGACTGCGATGGGGAAAGCCGGTTTTCCCTGCTGGTGCGCACTGTGGGCAGGGGGACCCAGCGGATGACCGGCTGGGAGCCGGGACGGGAAGTGGATGTGCTGGGCCCGCTGGGCAATGGCTTCCGCTGGCCGGAGCGCGCCGGTGTCTGCGTGCTGGTGGGCGGGGGCATCGGCCTGGCGCCCCTTACCTATCTGGCGCGCAGGCTGCTGGCAGAGGGGTGGAAGGTGCGGCTGCTCTTCTCCCCCCGGCGGGAGGACGAGCTGCTGAATGCTCTGCCTCAGAGAGAGGAACTGGAGATCCGCTGTGCGGAAAACCGGGCGCATCTGCCCGAAGTGCTGGAGGAACTGCTGGCGAATGCGGATTGCGTGTTTGCCTGTGGGCCTGAGGGGATGCTGGAGACTGTGGCCAGGACGACCATGGAGCGGGGAATTCCCTGTCAGCTGTCCATGGAGCGGCATATGGCCTGCGGAATCGGCATTTGCCTGGGGTGCGCCATCGCAGTGCATACCCCCGAAGGGCTCACCTATAAAAAAGTATGTAAGGACGGCCCGGTGTTCCGGGCAGAGGAGGTGTCGTTCCATGAGCAGCCTTGAGACGAAACTGGGCAGGGCAATATTCCGGAATCCGGTGCTGGGAGCGTCCGGATGCACCGGACACGGCTATGAAATGGCGGAGTATACAGATTTGTCCCGCTATGGGGCAGTGAGCCTGAAGACAGTGACCTACCATGCCAGACCGGGAAATCCGCCGGAACGGGTCAATGAGGTGCCGGGGGGGATTATCAGCTCCATCGGCCTGCAAAATCCGGGCCCGGATGTTTTTCTGGAGGAAATCATGCCCAAAGCACTGTCTGCGCTGGACCGGGATCAGATTGTGGTCAGTGTGGCGGGGGATACGGTGGAGGAGTATGTGGAGCTGTGCCAGCGCACGGTGGAGCGGTATGGAGACCGGATCGCTGCGGTGGAGCTGAACGCCGCCTGCCCCAATGTGAACCACGGCACAGGGTACTTCAGCAGAGATGCCCATGCGGCCAGGGAACTGGTAGCCGCGGCCAAGGGGGCGGTGGAAGTTCCGGTCTTCTATAAATTCAACACCAACTTCGAAAACTACCTGGAAGTGGCCACTGCGGTGAGCGAGACCGGGGTGGACGCCATCTACACCAGCAACACGCCCATGGGCATGAAAATTGACCTGCGGAAGAAGCGCCCGGTACTGGGTAATGTGGTGGGGCCGGTGTGCGGACCGGCCATCCGGCCCATCGGCATGCTGCGCATCTGGAATCTCTATCAGGCGGTCTCTGTGCCGCTGGTGGCCAGCGGCGGGGCTCGGACCTGGGAGGATGTTATTGAGTACATGCTGGCGGGAGCAGCGGCGGTGGGAGTGGGCAGTGCCCAATTTCCCCATCCCGACATTGTGCCCCAGATTGTGAGCGGCCTGGAGGCCTACGTGGAACGGGAGAAACTGGACAGCCTCTCCGTTCTGGTCGGTGCGGCACACAGATAAAAAAAGGTGCGGATCCTGGAACGGATCCGCACCTTTTTTTAGGGCAAAAGTGTCAGCGGCGGCCCATTGAAGGCGTACACCCGGTCACAGGCGGACAACACCTCCGGCTCGTGGGATACCAGCAGCACCGGGGTGCCCTGTTCCCGCAGACGGCGCAGCAGGCGCTGGGCCCGCTCCCCGTCCACTCCGGTGAAGGGCTCGTCCAGCAGCAGCAGATCCCCGCCCAGCGCGATGCACCGGGCCAGGGCCAGCCGGCGGGCCATGCCGCCGGACAGGGCGGCGGGACAGGTGCGTTCTTCCCCGGTGAGCTCGGCCAGGGCAAGATATCGGGCACACTCTCCCCGGCGGTCCCGGGGCAGCACATCCAGAATGTGCTGTTCCACCGTGCGCCAGGGGAGCAGTCGGTTTTCCTGGAAGAGGAAAGCGGTGCGTTCCGGAGCCACTCCGGAAAGATGTCCGGCGGCGGGCTGTTCCAGCCCGCCGATGACCCGCATCAGGGTGGTTTTACCACAGCCGGAAGGGCCGGTGAGGGCGGTGAGACCGTCACAGACCAGCTCCAGGGAGAAGTGGTCCAGCACCTGTTTCTCTCCGTAGGACAGACACAAGTCCTGTAATTCCAGAGTCATACCCTCACCTCCCCCGCCTTCAGAAGATGGCGCAGCAGGGCCTCCAGGGAGAGGGAGAGCACGATAATCACCAGAGTCCAGGCGAAGAGGTCCGCAGTCTCCAGAGCCATGCGGGCCTGCTGGATGCGGGAGCCGATGGCCAGCTTGGGCGGACAGAGCACCTCGGCGGCCACCCCCGACTTCCAGGCCAGGCCAAAGGCGGTGAGAAAACCGCTGATGAAATGGGGCCGGACACTGGGCAGGTAGATGAGGCACAGGGTTTTCCAGCGGGAGAACCGGTAGGCCCTGGCCAGCTCCAGCAGCTGGGAGTCCACTGAGGACAGGCCTCCGGACACACTGCTCCACACCACCGGCAGCACCATCATGGCGGCGATGACGCCGGGGATATTTTCCCGGGTGACCCACAGATAGACCAGTAGGATAAAGGATACCACCGGCGTGGCCCGAATCACACGGATGGCCGGAGAAAGAAGCAGGTTGGCCCAGGAGGCGAACCGGGTGAGAAACGCCAGCAACACCCCCAGCGCCGTGCCCAGCAGCAACCCCAGAAAGACGCGCACGAGAGTAAACAGTGCGGACAGCCAGAAGGTGTCAGTACCGGCCATGGTCAGGAGGCTGGTGAGGACGCGGGCTGGTGTGGGCAGCATCAGCTCCAGATCCACCGCCATGGCCGCAAGCTGCCATACCCCCAGCCAGAAGGCCAGGGGTATGGCAATGCGGATCAGTTTTTTGACGGGCTCAGGGCACATAGTAAATGGCGTCGTCCGGCAGGGCGTTGCCCACTGAGGTGGGGTCAATGGAGTACAGAGCCATGAAGTAGTCGGAGATGGCAGGCGCCATGTCCGTGCCGGAGATAAATACCAGATGGCACTGGGGAATGGCCTGTTGGGCGATGGCGGCGGAGGGAGTGATGCCCAGATCAGCAATGGTCTGGGAGATGGCCTCGGGGTTGTTGTTGACATAGTTGATGGAGGCCTCGTACTCCTCCAGGAACGCGGCAACGGCGTCGGGGTTTTCCTCGATGAACTGGGTGCGGGCCACCACAGCGGTCATGATGAGCTGACTGCCGCTGTTCAGGTCATTCCAGGCTTCGGTGACGTCGATGGCCTCCCGGATCTGACCCTCGCCCTGGATAATGGCGGCAGTGGCGGCAGGCACGGGGAGCATGGCCACCTCAATGGTGCCGGATTTCAGCCCCTGGGTGATCTCAGTGGGATCGGCAAAGGTGATTTCCACGTCTTCCCCGGGAGTCAGGCCGCTCTTCTCCAGCAGGTAGCGCAGAATGTATTCCGGGTTGGCCCCCTGGCCGGTGGCGTAAATGGTCTTGCCGGCCAGATCGCTGACGGACTGGATGTTTTCCGTTCCGCCCCCCTCCAGAATGTGGAGTACGCCCTGGGTGCCCAGAGCGATGATTTTAATACCGCCCTCGGTCTTGTTGTACAGATTTACCGCCATGTTGGAGGCCACCGTGGCGATGTCAATGGTGCCGCCGGTGAGGCCGGACATGAGCTCGTTGTTGTCGGAGGCGACAAGATAATCGCTGTAGTCGTTGAGGGTGGTTCCGGCGTCGCTGTCAGAGAGCAGTTTGGCCGCGCCCACCCCCGTGGGGCCGGACAGGACCGCCAGGCTTACGTGGGTGCGCTGAGCGCTCTGGCTGGGAGAGGGCGCCTCGCTCTCAACGGGAGCGGGAGATTCAGAGACAGTTTCCGAGGGAGCCGTGCTGGGCTCCTCGTTGGTGGGGCCACAGGCGGCCAGGGTGAACACCATGGCTGCAGCCAGCAGCATGGCCCAAAGTTTGCGGATTTTCATAGTTGAGAGTTCCTTTCTGTTCAGAGTGATCAAAACCGGAGTTTGTCCCGGTCCAGGATCCGAATGGTCTTGCCCTCCCGGGCGATGGCGCCGGACTGCTCCAGAGTCTCAAACGCCCGGTACAGCGTGGCCCGGCCTATGCCAATGAGGCTGGACAGCCGGGTGGCGGAAACGGAGACAGAGCCGCTGCCCGGATCCGCTGTGAGCAGGTACTGCCCCAGCTTTCTCTCCGCGCTGCTGGCAGACACGGTGTCCAATCGGGCGCTGAGAAACTGGATGCGGTTGGAGAGATAGGTCACATAGTCTTCGGCAAAGGCGGGACACTCCCAGAGCATTTGCCGCACGTCAGCCTGGGAGATGAGCAGAATCCGGCATGGGGCCAACGCGGTGAGGGTGGTGGGGTAGTCCGGATTGGAATTGAACAGGGCGGCGGCGCCAAACAAGTCGCCCTGTGCCAGCGTGGACACCAGCAGGCTGTCCTTCCGCACCTGGATTTTTCCCTGCAGAACGATGCCCAGGCAGCGCTGAAAACGGTGGCGGTCATAGACGGTTTCTCCCCGGGAAACTTCCAGCAGCTGAGCCCGGGCCAGCACCTGGCTGCGCAGCGGTTCCGCCACCCTCCGAAGCAGAGGATGTGCGGCGGCCTCTGGCACAATCATGATCTCACCCCCGTAAAACTGTATCATTTGATACAGAAATGATTATAGTGAGTGAGAGAGAAAATGTCAAGCCATGGATTTCTGATATGGGGGATCGGACCTTGTGTGACAGCAAGAGAAAATAAGAAATTTTTAAGAACCTTTCTCTTGAAATCCACAGCGGGAGTGAGTATACTAAAACAGCATCACAGTTGACATAATGCGATTTCTTTTGACAATACAGTTCCCAAAACAGAAAGGACGTTTTCCATGGCTTCATCTCCGCGCTCCCGACGCCGGCGGTCTCCGCTGATTCGTTTTCTGAAAGTCTTGTACATCATCCTGGTGGTGATTGCGCTTCTGGTGGTGGTCTCCTATGCCGCATTTCGAATTCTGGTACGGCCGCCGGAAGTGGACAGCCAGGTGACCTTCACGCCGGAACCGGTGATCAGCGCGGAACCTGGACAGAATCCGGCTCCGGCAGAATCCACACCGACGGAGGCCGAACCCACTCCGCTGGTGCTGACCCGACAGGAGGGGGTATACACCTGCCTGCTGGTGGGCGTGGCAGATATGGGCGGTTCGGATACCATCATGCTGGGCACCTTTGATACCAACAACAAGACGGCTACCCTGGTCTCCATTCCCAGAGACACCTTGGTGGTGAACAGCGGGAAGAACAGCAAGATCAATGCAACCTACAGTTCGGGCGGCGTGGATCTGGTCCGGGAGACCGTTTCAGATATGCTGGGAGTCCCCATTGATTTTTATGTATCGGTCAATTTGAAGGCGTTTGCAGCCATTGTCAATGAGATTGGCGGGGTCTGGTTTAATGTTCCGGTGGACATGAACTATGATGATCCTTACCAGGACCTGCACATCCACATCAACGCGGGTTATCAGAAACTCAACGGACAGCAGGCAGTGGGCGTCATGCGGTGCCGCAACTGTTATCCCAATGCGGATATTGGCCGGGTGCAGACTCAGAGAAAGTTCCTGGCAGCACTGGTGGACCAGACCATCACCCTGTCCAACGTGACAAAGGTAACCTCCCTGATCAATATTTTCAGTACTTACGTGGACAGCGACATGCCGCTGGACGATATGATTTATTTTGCCACCCAGGCCATCGGCATGGACCTGGACGCCAGCCTGGCCTCTGCGACGCTCCCGGGTGAATGGATTTCACCCTACTATGAGTTGGATGATGAGGCGGTGCTGGAACTGGTGAACAGCCTGGGAATCTACGAGGAAGAAGTTCCTATGGATGCGCTGAATATTCGGCATCCGTAAGATACACAGCGAAAAGAGAGGAGACTGTCTATGAAATCCGTAACCGTTACTGCACCCAATGCCCCTGCTGCCGTAGGGCCGTACTGCCACGCCAAGCTGTGCGGCGATACCCTGTACTGCTCCGGGCAGCTGGGATTGATTCCGGAGACCGGAGCCCTGGCGGACGGCCTGGAAGCGCAGGCCAAGCAGGCACTGGACAATCTGGGCGCGGTTCTGCAGGCCGCCGGCATGGACTACAGCAATGTGGTGAAGACCACCGTGTTTCTGGTGAACATGGGCGACTTTTCCACGGTGAATGAGATCTATGCCAAATATTTCCCCGGGGAACCCCCTGCCCGCTCCTGCGTGCAGGCCGTCCTGCCAAAGGGAGGACTGGTGGAAGTAGAGGCCATTGCAGTCAAATAAAAGTCAAAACAAAGGCGCCGGGGGCCCGGCGCCTTTGTGATGGTTCAGTCTGGATCAGAATGCCACCAGGGGAGCCTGACCATCATCCTGCCCTGGAACGATATCCTGGATAATCACGTCGTAACTGTATTGATCATTGACCTGAACGGTGACACGATCCCCCTTTTTCCGGCCCAGCACAGCCTTTCCCACAGGGGATTCCTTGCTGATGAGCCCTTTCAGGGCGTCCTGACGCATGGTGGTGACAATCTGACACTCCATGGTTTCCTCATCGTCAGGCAGGTAGAGGGTGACGTGGTCGTATAAGCCTACGGTCCCGTCTCTGGACTGATCTGAGATGATAATTGCGGTGCGGATCATGTTCTCCAGATAACGGCAACGGCTGTCATTGCGGTTTTTTTCTTTTTTTGCGGCTTTGTACTCGAAGTTTTCGCTGAGATCTCCAAAGCCGCGGGCGGTTTTGACGGCATCGATCAATTGCGGGCGCAGGACGGACCGGCGGTATTCCAGTTCCTGTTTCATCAGATCGATATCTTTTTGGGTCAGTTCATTTCTCATAGGTTTTTACCTCCTGCATGAGCATCATTGTAGCATCCCAAATAGCAGTTGGCAATGGGGATGCGGGGCTTCGACCAAAAAAGAAAAAATCTCTTCTGAGGCCGGGGGTTGACAGGAGCATTCTGGTGTGGTATCATAATAAAGCGCCAAACGAGCCGGAGTGGCGGAATTGGCAGACGCCCGGGACTTAAAATCCCGTGGGAGAGATCCCGTGCCGGTTCGACCCCGGTCTCCGGCACCAATTT
>CALWXG010000064.1 GCA_944385435.1 uncultured Oscillospiraceae bacterium | reverse complement strand
CCTTTTGCCTGGAAGCAGAAGCTGGTTCAGGCGGCACTGAGGTTTTCCGGAAGCACCATGACCTTTTCCAATCTGGGAGTTGTCCGGATGCCGGCGGCGATGCGGGACCACGTGGATTCGCTGGACGTAACCTTTACCCCCAAGCCGGACAGTCCCTACACCTGCTCCATGCTTACCCTGAAAGACAACATGCGGCTTACCCTGTTGCGCTCCATCCGGGAGCCAAGGCTGGAAACCGAGCTGGAGCGGGTCTTCAGGGAACGAAATATCGCCTTTGCGGCAGAGCGGTCATAATGCCGCTCAGATGATCAGATCACAGGAGTGACAATAGAATGGATCAGTTTCTGAATCAATATGTATTTCCCTATACGGGCAAATTCTTTGGCTGGGCCAGGAAGACGGAGGATGGCCTGCCCATCTACACCCCGCGGGAGGAGCAGTTCAATACCATAACCCACATTGTGGGAATTCTGATTGGTATCATCATGGTGGCGGCGAGTTTTCTGTATGCCAGATCCGGATTGGGATTGGCTGGCGGATTGATTTTTGGCAGCACGTTGATTGTGCTGTATCTGGCCTCCAGTATCTATCACGGTACGCCTCTGGGCCACACCCGGGAGAAAAAATTGCTGCGGCTTATGGACCACTGCTCCATTTTTGTCCTGGTGGCCGGCACCTGTTCGCCCTTTATTCTGCGCCTGATCGGCCAGAGCGGAGACTGGACCGAGTGGTTTTTCTACGGTGTGATCTGGCTGCTGGCCCTGGGCGGTATTGCCATGCTGTGTGTGGATATCAAGAAGTATAAGTCGGTCACCATTGTCCTGTATGTGTTCATGGGTGTGCTTCTGGTGCTCCGGGCAGGGGAGTTCATGACTTTCCTGGGGCAGGACGGGACGGCGCTGCTGCTGGCAGGGGGAATTGCCTATCTGATCGGCCTGCTGTTTTACGGCCTGGGCTCCCGGCACGAGTGGATGCACGGAGTATTTCACGTATTCTGTCTGGTGGGCAGCATTTTGCATTGCATCTGCATCGGTACATTTGTGATTTAACGGCCCGAGCGGAATGCCGGAAAAGAGGAGATGACGCACTTTGAAGAAACGCTTGTCCAGGGAGAAAGACGACAGGGGAAGGGTCATTACCATCCCCAATCTTCTCTCCCTGCTCCGCCTGTGCCTGATCCCGGTGATCGTATGGCTCTACCTGGTCAGAGGCAATCAGTTTGCGGCGGGGTGCTTGATGGTTCTCTCCGGGTTGACTGATGTGATGGACGGACGAATTGCCAGGCGGTTTCATATGGTCAGTGACCTGGGAAAGGCGCTGGACCCCATTGCGGACAAAGCGACCCAGGCAGCGGTGTTGATCTGCCTCATAGCCAAATTTCCGCTGATGGTGCTGCCTCTGATTTTCCTGTTGGGAAAGGAATTGTGTATGGCGGTAATTGGGATTCTGCTCATCCGAAAGACCGGTGAGGTGCCTCAGGCATGTTGGCATGGGAAGGTTGTCACGGCTGTGCTGTACACCGTCATGATCTGTCATGTGTTCTGGTGGAAGATCCCCCAGGGGCTGTCCGTTGTCCTGATTGTGATCTGTTTGCTGCTGATTGGAACATCTGGAATTTTGTATCTGTGTCAATATGTGCCGTTGTTATGTCAAAAGAATCATTCGTCCGGTTCCGGCCCGGTGTCGGCAAGATCGGAAAACATCGAAAGGGGCGATGACAATGCGTGTGCTGATTTTCAGTTGCCGCACAGAGAAAGGACCTGATGCCTGCGGAAAAGCGCTGCTGGAACAATTTCAGAAACTTGAGATACCCTGCAAGATGGAAGACGCGCTGACGTTTCTCACATCCAAGCTATCCCATTGGGTTGTCGGCGGAATTCCCCGGCTATATCGCTGTCTGCCTGGAGTGTTCCGGGCGGGAGACCGGTATTCCGGTCAGCATCCTGGGCTGTTCGAGGACTATGCCAGTCTCTACCGGATGCTGACATCAGGTGCGGAGCAGCTGTATTCCTATTTTATCCTGACTGGATTTGATACGGTGGTGTGTACCCACAGTTTGCCCGCACTGATGGTCACAGAAGTCATGCGCCGGCACAACAGATTCCTGCGCACCTGTTTTGTCAGCGCGGACTACACCTGTCCTCCTGGCTGTGGACAGAGCGACCTGGATGTCTATTTCATTTCGGATGAGAGCCTGGTCAATGACTTTGTACGCTGCGGGATCGGAAGGGATAAGGTGAGGGTGTCCGGAGTCCCCATCCAGGAGCAGTTCCGAGCGCCTTCGGACAAGAAATGGGCAAAGCAAAAGCTGGGCCTCAGTCTGTACACTCCCCATCTGCTGATCATGGGGGAAAACACAGACTGTGGTCCGATCCGGGATCTTGTACGGCGGATCAGCCGGAAAATTCAGACCAACTCCAGTGTTACGGTGCTTTGCGGAGCCGATCAGGACCTCTACGAGCAGCTGAAACAGAGGTACAGGGAGGATTCCCGCATCCGCGTGCTGACTTTTGTCCGGGATATGGCGATGCTGATGGACAGCGCAGACCTGCTTCTGACCACCCCGTGTGGCGTTGTTGCCACGCAGGCTGTCCAGAAAAAGCTTCCCATGGTGTTTCTGCCGCCGGTGACGTGGTGTGAACGAGGAAATGTACGTTACTTCATCTCCAAGGGAATCGCTCTGTCCGCAGAGACACCTAAGGCCTTGGCAGATCTGGCCTGTATACTGCTCTCCGACGGGGAACGCCTGACCAGAATGAGAAAAGGATGTCAGAACCAGCCAGACAACACTGCGGCGGTAAAAATTGCGCAGTATGTGGCGGGCCTGCGCGGATGTCATAAGGAGTGAGCGGAATGGGGCGCTGGTTGCCGGAAGTGGAGTACCGGGATCTGACCTGGGCTAAACGGAATGCACCGAAATACCGGCACTTGCAATTACTGCTGTTCTGGCCTGTCTTCGGACTACTCTTCTGGGGAAGTGGAGCGGCTTTGGATTCGAGAGAGATACTTCTCCGTTTCCTGCGCATTGGACAATCTCATCCCATTTTGTGAGTTGTTTGTGATCCCCTATCTGTTCTGGTTTGCCTTTCTGGTGGGAATCCATCTTTATACATTGCGCTATGACGTAGCTTCGTTCAAAAAACTGATGAGGTTCATCATCTTCTCCTATTCGGCTGCGCTGCTGATTTACATCATATTTCCAAATTGTCAGGAATTACGGCCGGATGTATTCCCGAGAGACAACTTTCTGACCCGCTTCATGGGGGCGTTCTATCGGTTCGACACCAATACCAACGTGTGTCCTTCTCTCCACGTCATCGGTTCCTGCGCAGTCTTGGCCTGTGCCTGGAACAGCAAGCATTTCAGCACCACAGGAAGGAGGGTGGCCTTTACGGCAGCGGCGGTGCTGATTTCCATATCCACGGTGTTCTTGAAGCAGCACTCTGTTGTGGACATTCTGGTTGCCCTGCCGATCTGTGCGCTTGCCTACTGCTTTGCCTATGAGACCAGGGAGAAGACGCGCCCGCGCCCGGCAAAACCGAAGCAATGGAGGGACATCTGACAATCCGGGGACATCGGTGTCATAAGAGTTGCAATTTTCAGGACAAATTCCAGGAAAGGATTGATCGCTATGAAGAAAAACTGGATCTATCTGCTGTTGGGCGCCGGCGCCGCTGTCGCCGGAATGGCAGGATACCGCTATCTCAAAGAAAAGGCAGAGGAGAACGCGCTCTTTGAGACAAAGATCATGCAGACCCGGAAATCTGCCCATGATTCCGGGACAGAAGGCGCAGACAGCCGCACTGAGCCGCCTGGGAATACGGCGGACGGGGCTGCTCCGGCTTCCGGGCAGCCTGCCCCAGGATCCTCCGGCCCTGCTGAGGCCGATGCCGGACACGGGGACTTTGCAGCGCAAGAGGGGGCCCCTTCATCCCGGGAGCCTATCGCGTAAATCCAAAGCAGTTGAAACTTCCGTGCATCCGCACGAAAGGGTGATGCTGATTCGCAAAAGATGAGAACCCGATGTGTCCCGATGTGTGAATTTTAACACTTGAAAAACATTGCTGTTTAGGATATTGTAGTACGGTCGGAGACGAAAAACAGGCCGGACTGAGATGGAGTGAAGGAGCAATGGAGCAGCTGCGGGAGTACTGTTTGACTATGGCAGCGGACGATCTGGAGAAAATCGTGATCAGCAAGCCCGTCAATAAAACGGTGCCTTATCAGAAAATTGTGGTGGAGCGCAAAAAAGGCGGCTATCAGATTGCACGGTATATGGACAAGCAGGTGTTCCATGAGAACATTGCCCCGGAGCTGCTGGGGGAGAAGTGCTCTGAGATGGCCCGGGGACAGTATCTCCAGGTCAACGGCTGGGGCGCCGGCTGGGAACATGTCATTCTGATGTCGCGGAAAGGCGCCTGCTCTTACAAGCGAAAACAGCGCACAGGTGCGAAGACAAACGCGGTGCCGGCAGATCATAACCGGAAGAAACAGTACCTTCTGGAGGAGGGCCAGGCAGTGGCTCCGCTGGTGGATATGGGGATTTTTACAAAAGACGGGAAAGTGGTCCGCTCCATGTACGATAAGTACCGTCAAATCAACCGGTTCCTGGAGATCCTGGACGATGAAATCGGAGCGATGAAGGTCCGGTCTCTGAATGTCATTGATTTCGGCTGCGGAAAGTCCTATCTGACGTTTGTGGTCTACCATTACCTCACTCAGATCAAAAAGATCGAGGCCCACATCATAGGTCTGGACCTGAAAGCTGACGTGATTGAGAAGTGCAACCGGGCCGCAGAAACCTATGGCTACTCCGGATTGCGGTTTGAACTGGGGGACATCAACGGTTATCATGCGCCCTTTGACGTGGATCTGGTGATGACGCTGCACGCCTGTGATACCGCCACGGACTATGCCCTCTACAACGCGATTACGTGGAAGGCAAAGCTGATTTTTTCCGTTCCCTGCTGCCAGCACGAGCTGAATCAGCAGATCCGGCCCCAGCATCTGGACATTCTCTCCCGGTACGGCATCATCAAGGAGCGGTTTTCCGCCCTGTCCACCGATGCCATCCGGGGAAATCTGCTGGAGTACTGCGGATATAAAACACAGCTTCTGGAGTTTATCGACTTTGCCCATACGCCGAAGAACATCCTGATCCGCGCGGTGCGGCGGCCCGGAATCCCACGGGGAATCCGGGAAAAAGCCCTGGCCGAGGTCCGGCAGCTCATGGAGGAATTCCGGTTCCAACCGACCTTATACTCCCTGCTCGGGCTGCCTGGGTCGGGGACAGAACCGGTTTGTCGCACAGAGCCCATGTGCGGCATAGGCTGTAGCGAAGAATCTCAAGAGGGTAAGGGGACATAAACTTCATGGCCAGCGTATTACTGATTATCATCTACATCGCATTTATCGGGTTGGGGATTCCCGACTCCATGTTCGGTGCGGCCTGGCCCGCCATTTACGAGCAGTTTCAGCTGCCGGTATCCTGGGCCAGCTTTGTCACGGTGATCACCGCCTTTGGGACGATCCTCTCCAGCCTGTTTTCAGACCGGCTGATCCGCCGCTTTGGAACCGGCCGCATCACGGCGTTCAGCACGACGCTCACCGCCGCGGCGCTGCTGGGATTTTCAATCTCGGGAAGTATGCTCTGGCTGTGCCTGTTTGCCTTTCCCCTGGGGTTGGGAGCGGGCGCCATCGATGCGGCGTTGAACAACTACGTGGCGCTGCACTACCGGGCCACCCACATGAATTTTCTCCACTGCTTCTACGGGGTGGGCATCGCGCTCAGTCCCTTTCTGATGTCGTTTGCCCTGTCTGAAGGTTCCTGGCGCAGGGGATACGCAACGGTATTCTGCATTCAGCTGGGGATCGCCCTGCTCACTATTTTCACGCTTCCGCTCTGGAAGAAGGTCGGGTCCGCTCAGCCCATACAGGAGGCGGGAGGCAGTGCACCCGGCAACCCCATCTCCCTGTTGCGGGAGAAACAGGTGCGCCGGGCCTGTCTGGTATTCTTCGGATCCTGCGGTGTGGAGAACATCTGCAACACCTGGGGAAGCACGTTCCTGGTCAGCGCCAAGGGGATGGAGGCGGACCGGGCCGCACTCACCATGACCGCATATTTTATCGGTATGGCCATCGGGCGTTTTCTGTCCGGGCTTCTGGCCAACCGCCTCACCAGCCGCCAGCTGATGCGGATCGGGCAGGGAATTGTCCTGGTGGCGGTTATCCTGCTGCTGCTGCCCCTGCCCGCCGGAGTATCCGGTGTGGGACTGTTTCTGGTGGGAATGGGGAACGGACCGGTCTTTCCCAATATGCTGCATCTCACACCCCGGTATTTTGGCGTAGACCGGTCTCAGGCGGTCATGGGAGTGGAGATGGCAGTTGCCTATGTCGGGTCCATGGTTATGCCGGTGCTGTTCGGCGCGGTGGCGCAGCAGCTCACGCTGGCCCTGTTCCCCACCTGCCTGCTGCTCCTGTATGTGCTGATGATGACAAACGGCCTGCTGCTGGACCGGACGGACAGCGGGGCAGGGAAGAAGTGTATGCAGACCGGTTGAGAAACCAAATAGACAGCACAGGACCGCCGCAGAAACGCGGCGGTCCTGTGCTGTCCTGGGAAGATTATAACAGGTTGGACATGTCGTACAGCCCGGGCTCGGTCATCTGGCTGAGAAATTTCGCGGCCCGTACCGCGCCGGAGGCAAAGATCTCCCGGCTGGCGGCGTGGTGGCTGATCTCAATGACCTCATCCAGTCCGGCAAAGATCACAGTGTGGTCTCCGGTGATGGTGCCGCCCCGGACGCTGGAGATCCCGATCTCCTGTGCCTGCCTGGGCTGCCGGACGCTGTGGCGGTCGTAGACGTACTCCGGCGAATAGGGAAGCCCCTGGGATACGGCATCGGCCAGCATCAGGGCCGTGCCGCTGGGGGCATCCACTTTCCGGCGGTGGTGGCGCTCCACAATTTCCACGTCATAGTCGCTGCCCAGCACGCCGGCGGCCCGGCACACCAGATCCATGAGCAGGTTGATGCCCAGAGAAAAATTGGCGGACCGGAAGATGGGAACATGCTGTGCCGCCTGGGAGATTTGCTCCAGCTGTTCCGGAGAATATCCGGTTGTGGCCAGCACCGCCGGGACGGAGCGATCCACACAGAAGTTCAGCAGGCCGTCCAGAGCGGAGGGGTGGGAAAAGTCAATGACCACATCTCCGGAGACGTTGCAGGCGGCGGGAGAGGGGAATACCGGGAATTGATCCCCGGGCTGTCCCAGAATGTCGATACCGGCGGAGATTTCCAGCTCCGGATCGGAAGCGCACAGCTGCGCCACAACCCGGCCCATATGTCCGTTACATCCGGACAGGATAATCTTTGTCATGGGAATCCAGCTCCTTTTTCTTTTGCAGGGAGAAAACTGCCGCAGCGCCTCAGCGCTTCTTGTTTGTCACGCCTCGGCGGCTGCGCGACGCGGCTCCAGGCCGGCACATCCGCACTCCCGCGGGACGGCCGCGCCGCCCCGCCATCCGTGTCTGCGTGCCGTCCTGGCCCGCTGCTGCGCACGCCTCAGCGCTTCTTGTTACTTCAGCAGGCCCATGCGGGTCATGGACTGCTTGAGGGCGGCAAGATTCTTCTCAGACATCTCGCACAGGGGAAGGCGCAGCATGCCGGCGTTCATGCCCAGAAGATTCATGGCCGTCTTGATGGGGATGGGATTGACTTCGATGAACAAGGCGTCAATCAGGTCCATGTACTGGATCTGCAGCTTGGAGGCGGCCTCGAAGTCATTGTCCAGACACAGGTGGGTCATCTTCACCATGACCTCCGGGATGATGTTGGAGGCCACGGAGATGACGCCCTTGGCCCCCAGGGCCATCATGGGAACAACCTGGTCGTCGTTGCCGGACCAGATGTAGAAATCGTCGCCGCAGAGGTAACGGGTGTGGGCCAGCAGGGAGAAGTTGCCGCTGGCCTCCTTGACGCCGTTGATCTTGGGGTTCTCGGACAGCACCCGATAGGTCTCGGCGGTGAAGGACACGCCGGTGCGGCCGGGCACGTTGTAGAGAATGATGGGCAGCTCCACCCGGTCGGCGATGTACTCGTAGTGCTTGATCAGGCCGGTCTGGCTGGCCTTGTTGTAATAGGGGGTGACGTGCAGCAGGGCGTCTGCGCCGGAGTCCTGGGCGTGCTGGGAGAGGTAGACCGCGGCGGAGGTGTCGTTGCTGCCCGCGCCGGCGATGACCTTTACCCGGTGATTCACCCGTTTGACGCAGAACTCCACTGCGGCAATATGCTCCCGGATGGACATGGTGGCGGACTCTCCGGTGGTGCCGCACACACAGACCGCATCTACGCCGGACTCAATCTGATCGTCGATCAGTTTGCCGAATGCGTCGTAGTCAATGGCGCCGTGCTCGTTGAACGGGGTCACCAAGGCGGGGCAGGAACCGGTGAACACTGGAGTTCTCATCTGAAACACCCTTTCTTTGATTGAGATAAGTTCGGAATGCGGTGGGAAATACGAAAATCAGGCCTTGTGGTCAATATAGCCCTCGGCACACAGGAGCTCCGCCAGCTCCACCGCGCCGCCGGCGGCGCCGCGCAGCGTGTTGTGGGACAGGGAGACGAATTTGTAATCATATTGGGTATCGGGGCGCAGACGGCCGATGGACACCGCCATGCCGCCCTCCAGATCCCGGTCCAGTCTGGCCTGGGGCCGGTCCGGCTCCTCAAAGTAGTGGAGGAACTGCTTGGGGGCAGTGGGCAGATTCAGCTCCTGGGCACGGCCCTTGAAGTTCTTCCAGGCCTCCTTCATCTGCTCCATGGTGGGCTTGTTCCGGAAGGTGACAAAGGCGGCGGCGGTGTGGCCGTTGGACACGGGCACCCGCAGGCACTGGGCGGTGATGGAAGGGGAGTCGGCGCTGACAATCACGCCGTTTTCCACCCGGCCCCACACCTTCAGAGGCTCCTGCTCGCTCTTCTCCTCTTCGCCGCCGATGTAGGGGATCAGGTTATCCACCATCTCCGGCCAGGTTTCAAACGTCTTTCCGGCGCCGGAAATGGCCTGATAGGTGCACACCAGGATCTTCTCAATGCCGAAGGAGCGCAGGGGAGACAGAGCGGGGACATAGCTCTGGATGGAGCAGTTGGACTTGACTGCGATAAAGCCACGGCTGGTGCCCAGGCGCTTGCGCTGATCGTCAATCACCTTGATGTGCTCCGGGTTGATCTCCGGGATGACCATGGGCACGTCGGGAGTCCAGCGGTGAGCGGAGTTGTTGGACACCACCGGGCACTCCTGCCTGGCGTAGGCCTCCTCCAGCGCCTTGATCTCCTCTTTTTTCATATCCACGGCAGAGAAGACAAAGTCCACCATGGAGGCGATCTTTTCCACGTCATCCTGCGCGCTCATCAGGATCATATCCTTGGCCTCATCGGGGATGGGAGTGTCCATGGCCCAGCGGCCGGCCACCGCATCCTCATACCGCTTGCCGGCGGAACGGGGACTGGCTGCGATGACGGTGAGTTGGAACCAGGGATGATTGTGCATCAGGGTGACGAAGCGCTGGCCCACCATACCGGTTCCGCCGATGACGCCTACTTTGAATTTTTCCATGTTCATGACCTCCTGCCCGCCTGCGAGAAAACTTCCTGAAGATTTTAGTTGAAAGAAGGGCGGTTGATGTACTATAATGGGGAAAATGATCTTCCCCCTGAGAGGGAAAAGATCTTATTGCTCAACATCATAACATTAACACGCTAAAGTGTCAACGAATCGGAACTGACGATTTGGAGAAATGGAGTGTGCTATGAGAAAGAAATTCGTGCAACTTGCGGGTGGCTGCCTGGCTGCCGCTCTGGTGATTTCCGCCGGGATCGCCCTGCCCGGTGCGTCCGCCTCCAATACGGTGGGGGAGCAGGTGATCCGGGTCGGGATCTATTTTGGCAGCGACACGCTGCCCGGGGCCAATCTGGGCAATGAGACGGGGCGCGGCTTCCGGCTGGGATATTTTGACGGGGGCAATGAATTTGTCCCGCTGGCCTATACGGAGGAGACCAAAATTTCTGTTGCCAAGACAGAAAATGTATATTACGGAAGCCATGACGGTTATACCAGTTATCATGATTCTCCCATTTCCGATATCTCGGTGGGCTGCTATCATGTGGAGATTCCCGGTGCCCATACATCGTTTGACCAGGCCCGGGATCAGGCGCAGAACTATGAGGATGGATTTGTCTCCTATCATGACGGCTCCTATTATGTCCGGGTGGGCAGCTATCTGGACCGGTCCGGCGCGGCGCAGCGTCAGAGTGAACTTCAGATGGGAGAGGTCGTGGGCACGTCGGAATACGCAGTCAATGTGATTTCCACAGGCACGGACCGCATTCTGTTTCAATATGACGACGATGGGAGCGGCACCGGCCTTGGCATCATGCCCAATGCAGACGGGGACGGCGACTACACCACCTGGTTTCGGAACATCAGCTGGCGGGGCGGTTTCCGGTATGAGCGTATTGGCGGGGGGGATCTCACCATTGTCAACATGGTGGAGTTGGACGACTATGTCAAAGGCGTGGTTCCTCACGAGATGAGCAACAGCTGGCCGTTGGAGGCGCTGAAGGCCCAGGCGGTGTGTGCCCGCACATATGCTTTGAATTTGATGGAGGGAAACAAACACACTGGAAACCATTTTGATCTCTGCAACGAGAGCTGCTGCCAGGTCTATCTGGGTACGCAGAGTGCCGGTTCCAACTCAGACCGTGCGGTGGATGAAACTGCCGGCGTGGTGGCTACCTATGAAGGGGAGTATATTGAAGCGGTGTACTGCTCGTCCAATGGGGGGGCCAGTGAGGATTCGGCTGTAATCTGGGGTGGTACCCATGACTATTTGGTTGGGGTAGAAGATCCTTATGAATTGTCCGTGGAAGATGAGATTGATGAAGCCTATTCCGGTTCGGGGGGATCTTATCGGTGGACCAAGCAGTATTCCGGCAGTGAACTTGCCCAGAAACTGCGGGAAACAGGCTACCAGTGCGGGACCATAGTTTCCGCCAGGGTCAGCCAGTATTCGGATACGGGAAATCCAGTCAGCGTGACGCTGACCGACAGCGACGGAAAGGACTATACCTTAAACAGCCGGACATTTGCCACCAGTATCGTAAGCCTGCGTTCCTACCGCTATGATTTCGGCCAGGCCGCAGGAGAATCCGGACAGCTCTACGTCAACGGGCAGCCGGTGGACAGCCTGGACGGGATGTATGTCGTGGGCGCGGACGGCAAGGTGTCCGCATTGGATGAAAACGCCTATGTCATTACAGCGGACGGTACAGTGCCGGCGGGAGCGGCCGGCGGGAGCGCCACAGGAGAAGACGGCGTTATTACCATTTCCGGCAGCGGCTGGGGCCACAATGTGGGCCTGAGCCAGTGGGGCGCCTATGCCCAGGCCAAAGAGGGCCGCACATACGAAGAGATTCTGAAATTTTACTACACAGGAATTACGGTGGGATAACAGTTGAAAACGTCTGATTTTTACTTTGATCTTCCCAAAGAGCTCATTGCCCAGACGCCGCTGGAGCGCCGGGACGCCTCCCGGCTGCTGACGCTGGACAAAGAGACCGGTGAAGTTCACCATATGCATTTTTATGATTTGCCCAGCCTGCTCCGTCCTGGAGACTGTTTGGTGCTCAACGACAGCCGCGTGCTTCCCGCGCGGCTGTTCGGCCGCCGGGAGACCGGCGGCGCCTGCGAGGTGCTGCTGCTCATTGACCGGGGAAACAAGGTGTGGGAATGCCTGGTCCGTCCCGGGAAAAAACTGAAGCCCGGGGCAAAGATCACCTTCGGCAACGGGGAGCTGAGCGCCCAGGTTATCGAAGAGGTGGAGGGCGGGAACCGGTTGATCCAGTTTGATTATGAGGGTGTTTTCCTGGAGATTCTGGAGCACCTGGGCAAAATGCCTCTGCCTCCCTACATCCGGGAGGAGCTTCAGGATAACGAGAGATACCAGACGGTGTACTCCAAAGTCACCGGCTCTGCCGCCGCCCCTACCGCCGGCCTGCACTTTACCAAAGAACTTCTGGAACAAGTGCAGGCAATGGGTGTAAAGGTCTGCTACGTGACACTTCATGTGGGGCTGGGGACCTTCCGACCGGTGAAGGCGGAAGAGCTGGAAGAGCATGAGATGCACTCGGAATACTGCATCATCCCCCAGGAGACCGCGGATGCGATCAACGAGACCAAGGCTAATGGGGGCCGGGTAATCTGCGTGGGCACCACCTCCTGCCGCACGGTTGAGAGCTGGGCCGCAGAGGATGGTCACATGGAGGCAAAGGCGGGCTGGACGAATATTTTTATCTACCCCGGCTATCGTTTCAAGGTGTTGGACGCCCTGATTACAAACTTCCATCTTCCGGAATCCACCCTGATCATGCTGGTGTCCGCCCTGGCCGGACGGGAGCACGTGCTGGCCGCCTATGAGGAGGCGGTGCGGGAGCGCTACCGCTTCTTCTCCTTTGGGGATGCGATGTTCATTCGATAACAGTTTTCTCTTGAAAAAATACTTACCGAAACGTAAGCATGATACCAAAATGAACAATACTGATATCCCGTGAACATCTTCGATGCGATGTTCATAGCAAGCGAGATACCCGAAATCGGCCAAAAGGCGGAAAATCCAGAGCAACCAACTAATACTTTCCCAACGGGTGAGACTATATAAAACCGGTTGGATGTGTACTGCTTAAGGCATTAGCAGGGCAACTACCGGTGAAAGTTAATCTCACAACGGGCAATTTCCTGTAAAGCATCGTTTTTGCCCCAGCGCAGAGCTCTGATACATCGACAAATTCCTTCAAAATCCCCCTTTACATAGTCTCATTATTGCGGTATAATAAGACTATATTTCAAATGGAGGGGATCCTATGCCCATTCCCAGAGAGATTTTGGATGTGCCACGTCCGGTAAACACCGTAGTCGCTGTATATGGAAAGAACAAAGACCGCTACGCTGTAAAGCAGCGTGTCGGATGCAAGCGTGTGGACGGCCGGAATCTGCCGGTAACAGGGCCAACCATCGGGCACATCATTGACGGAGAGTACGTTCCGATTCCATCCGCCTCATCCGTAGCCGCAGCCGGTTTTGATCTCCTGGATTGGGCTGTGATTGAATACGCAGCCCGGTTTATGGAGCCGCTTATTCCGGAACTGCTTCAGCACTACAACCGGGAAGATACCGAAAAAATCAGCTGTATCGCCCTTTTGCGTGTATGCTATCCGGGGATCAAGGACTATGAATTGAAAAGCGCGTACGAGGAATCGTTTCTGTCGGTCAGATATCCAGGAATCGCGCTATCCAAAAACACGGTCTGTGCGTTTCTGGGAAATCTGGGGAAGGCATATTCGCGGATTGTTTCGTTTATGAGATACCGTGCGGCCAGCGTGGAGCAGGGGCACCATTTGATTGTGAATGGGACCTTGAAATCCAACGAGAGCAAGGTAAACAGTCTGTCCAATTTCTCCAGGGAGGCGAAGGTGAAAGGATTCCGGGATATCTCCGTGATCTATGCCTATGATCTTGAGATACAGGAGCCTGTCTGCTCGGAATGTTTTCCGGGAAACATGCTGGATATGACAGCATATCACCGGTTTATCCGGGATAATGGGATTCAAACTGGAATTATTGTTGCAGATAAGGGGTTCCCGGAATCTGCAGCCGGTGAGGCATTTGAGCAAAATCCAAACCTTCACTACCTGAACCCGATCAAGCGGAATTCAAAATACATTTCGACCTATGACCTGCATGACTATGATCGGCAGTTGATAGGCCAGGGAGGCCTGATCCTGTGTAAAAAAGTCCAGGTGAAGGGAAAACAGAAATGGCTGTACTCCTTCCGGGACGCAGCAAAAGCTGCAAAAGAAGAACAGGATTGGCTTCGCCGCACGAAGGCGTTTGACGAGGAAAAAAGAAAGGAAAAACTCCCTGCCTTTGGAACGATTGTGCTGGAATCTGACCTGGATCTTACTCCGGAAACCGCCTATAAGGCTTACTCCGGCCGATGGGAGATCGAGCTTGTCATGCGGTACTACAAATCCGCACTGGATTTCGACGAGACCAGAGTGCATGACGACTATTCTGTCATCGGATCAGAGTTTATTGATTTTCTCTCCAGTGTGATTACGATGAGAATCATCCGTGATTTAGACCGGGCTGACCTCCTCACCAAGATGCCCTACAAGAAAATCATGACCATCCTGCGCAGAGCCAAGAAGCTGCGTTTGTCTTCCAATGACAATTGGAAGCTGGTAAAGTTGAACCCCTCTCAGGAAGAAGTTCTCAGAGCCTTGAACTTACTTTCGCCCCTGGATAAACCTGCTCCCCGTAAGCGCGGCAGGCCACGGAAATCACAACCTTGATCCCTGCATGGTCTTATCCCTTGGGAAATCATTAACCAACGGTTTCCAGGGAAAAATCTTAACCGCGCAGATGTGGCAGGTTAACCCGCCAGATAAGCAAAGACCGTCACGCCTGGAGAGCTTTGAGGGCATGCTTATAAAACTTATGGGCCTTTCGCTGTTTAGCGTGAAAGTGACCTACATTTTGTGGTCCTAATGGAGTGCGGAAAGCTCGACTACGATTCC
>CALWXG010000063.1 GCA_944385435.1 uncultured Oscillospiraceae bacterium | reverse complement strand
CCGCAGAGGCAGCGGCGGAGAAGGTTGGAAAATATATGGCCGAATAGAGATGACAGGGAGCAGCGTCACCGGAGCATATGGTGACGCTGTTTTCGAAAGAAGAACGACTCCGGCGCAGCCGGATTCTCGAGGAGAAGTTTGGGATTCCGATGACAGAGAAGCTGGAAACGGAGGTAAGTGGGATGTGTAATTTGAGCCAGGGCTTGCTTGAAGAGGGCCGGGCGGAAGGCTTCGAAGAGGGCCGGGCGGAAGGCCACGCAGAAGGCTTCAAAGAGGCGACGGAGTATGGAATGCAGATATTGATTCAGACGATGCTGGAGGTACCCTTCTCCAGGATGCGAATGGAAGAAAAGTTAATGACGGCATATGGCCTGACCGCAGAGGCAGCGGCGGAGAAAGTTGAAAGGTACATGGGTAAGTAGGAATGATAGGAAGTGAAGTCCATGACAACACCGGAATACTATACGCAGGATTTGCTTGCTTATTTTGAGGGACGGCCGATGGAATTGGCCTTATATGAAAAACTATTCCACCGGCTGGAGGTGCTCTGCCCGGAATGCCGGGTCAAAGTACAGAAAACCCAAATCAGCTTCTATTGCGAACACCTGTTTGCCGCAGTTTCCCTGCCAATCCGGCGCAGGAGAGGTTGGCCGGAACACTGTTTGGTGGTCACAGTGGGGTTGGGATATCCGTTGGACTCTCCCAGGGTGGCAGAACAGGTGGAGCCCTATCCGAACCGTTGGACGAACCATATTCTGGTTGCTCGAGAGGACGAGATTGACGGGGAACTGCTGGCCTGGCTGGAGCAGGCCAGACTGTTTGCCCGGGAGAAGCAGCACCGGCGGTGCTGATCCTCCGCAGAGCAGATGTGAATCACCCCAAGGCAAACGCCCTGGGGTGATGATTCAGTGCGCCAGAAATGGGCGATAACTAGGTGATAAAAGGCAGCCACAAACTTGGCAGCAGGAAACGGGGGGGGCTTCCTACTCGATTATTCTCGATGAGATGGTTCGACAGTGAAGAAGATCATATCTGCGGAGGAATTCTCGGATATCTGCGCCTTTTTCCAGGCAATGCAGCAGAATTTCTCCGCAGGCCTGACTGTCGCTTCCAGCATTGTGGTGCTCCAGGTCAAACCCCAGATAGTCACACAGGGTATCCAGTTTGTGGTTCGGCAGGTGAGGCAGCAACCGCCGGCTCATCTGGCAGGTACAGGCATAGGATACGGTACCACGCCAGTGAATGCCGTAGTCCCACAGACACTTTGCCAGTACAGACAGATCGAATGGTGCGTTGTGGGCGATCAACAGCCCACGGTCCAGCAGCCTGGCCAGATCCGGCCACAGTTCCGGGAAAGTTGGCTTGTTTTGCACCATTTCCGCAGTGATGCCTGTCAGCCGGACGTGAAACGGGTCAAATCTGCTCTCCGGATTGACCAGGGTGTAATGATGTTCCACGATCCCCCCGCGCTCCACCACGGCAATGCCGATGGCGCTCATCCGACGGTTTCCATTGTTCGGGGTTTCCACGTCAAAGGCGATATAGCAGTCCGTCATTGCGTTCGCTCTCTTTTCTCTTCCGGGGTGTTCAGCCTCCGGTTTTTTCCAGAAAACAGCCGGGTTCGTGCGCCCGGATTACACCAACTGCCTGAAGGTAGGCATAGAGAATGGTGGAGCCGACAAATTTCATGCCCCTGCGTTTTAAGTCTCCGGATATGGCGTCGGACAGTGGGGAATGGGTGGGACCAAACTCCCGGATTGTGCGGTAATCGGTCCAATGCCAGAGATAGTGGTCAAAACTGTCCCACTCTTGCTGGATCTTCCGAAAGATTCCGGCGTTGGACACAGCGGCCCGGATCTTCTGCCGGTTCCGGATAATTCCCGGATCGGACTGGAGCGTCTGGATTTTGTCCTCTCCGTAGGATGCGATCAGGTCCGGGTCAAACCCGTCAAAGGCGGCGCGGAAGGCCTCCCGCTTGTTGAGCACGCACTCCCAGGACAGTCCCGCCTGAAAAGATTCCAGCACCAGCATCTCAAACAGTCTGCGGTCGTCGTGTACAGGGACGCCCCACTCCTGGTCATGGTAGCGGAGATACCGCTCGTTGTTGGGGTTGGCCCAGCGGCACCGCTGTTTTCCATCCGGCCAATTCACTTCGATCCCTCCTTGCTTTTTTTCCGCAGGACCGATATGATACTCTCATCCGAATTTATGAGGTGATAGTTCATGGATCTTCTTCTGGTGCAGGCGCAGAACCCGGAGTTGCTTTCCCGTTGTCTGCTGGTTCGCCGGGCGGTCTTTATACAGGAAAAGGGTGTCCCAGAGTCTCTGGAGGTGGACCAATGGGACCGGTTGGATGGACCTTGCCTTCACTTTCTCCTACAGGTGGACGGACAGGATGCCGGGGCGCTGCGCTGCCAATGGGATGAGCCGGCCTGTGTGCGCCTTCAGCGCTTCTGCCTGAAGAAGGCCTTCCGAGGTGCCGGCTGGGGTCGGGCGGCGCTGGATCAGGTGGAGCGCTATTGGGCCGGGCGGGGTGTGACGGAGATCCGCCTGGACTCCAAATTTGAGGTGTGCGGCTTTTATGAGGCCTGCGGCTACGCCCGTGTTTCCGATGTATTTCTGGAGGCCGACATTCCCCATGTCAAAATGGAGAAACCTCTGGTTTCCCATTGAGCTGGAACCGGCTCAGGGCTTTTCCACTACGTAGGGCAGGAAGTAACGCATCTGCCGTTTCCACCAGGGCCAGTCGTGATTCACGTCCAGACCCCAGTAGTCCACCCAGGCGTGGATGCCCTTGGCGCGCAGCACGCCATCCAGCCGGCGGGTGCCCTCCAGCAATTGTTCCTCCCAGGCGCCCTGGCCAACGCAGAAGATCATGGTGCGCTCATTGAACATTTGAATGTAAGGATGATCGGCCGGCATGCCGGACAGACTGGCGCAGGGATCATTGCGGTATACCACCTCGTCCATATACCCGTTGTACATGTCCCGGGTATCGTACACTCCGGACAGGGCGATAACGCTGTCAAAGAGATCCGGACGGCGGAAAAAGAAATTGCCTGCATGATAGGCTCCCATGGAGAATCCAGTGGAGAGCAGGGACTGCCCGGTTGCGTTGATTTCACGGATTCTGGGTACCAGTTCTTCCATCACATAGTTGTACCAGCGCTCGTGGAGACGAACCCGGTCATAGGGATTGCCGCCCGCTTTGGACACCGTCTCCCCATCGATGGTGTCCACCGTAAACAGCTGGAGTTTGCCTCCGTCCAGATAATCTCCCAGGGTTTCCAGCATGCCGAAGTTTTCCCAATCGTAAAACCGTCCGTTCTGGCACGGAACCGCCAGGACTGGCTTGCCCCCGTGGCCGTAGACCTTGAATTCCATCTCCCGGCCCAGGTGCTGGCTGTATTCCTTGTGATATTCCATGTGCATGTTTGTGTGAGCTCCTTCCCAACGATGACTTGCGTGATATAGAATACCATACTTCCCCTTTCTCCACAACCCTGTGGCGCATAGCCTCGCGCAGTTTCCAAAAAACGACGTATTTTTCCAAAAAGGGACTTGTCTTTTTGAAAGAAACGGGGTATAATTCAACGCAATAAAGTAATGAAGGAAGGGGTCTTTGTGAACTTTGTCTTCATCTCTCCCAATTTCCCTGACAGTTACCGGAATTTTTGTATCCGGCTGCGGGAAAATGGAGTCAATGTGCTGGGGATTGGAGATGCCCCCTATGATGAACTGCACCCAGAGCTGAAAGAGGCGCTCACCGAGTACTATGCCGTGCATACCCTGGAGGATTACGATCAGGTACTCCGGGCAATGGGCTATTTTACCTTCCGGTATGGAAAACTCGACTGGGTGGAGAGCAACAATGAATACTGGCTGGAGCTGGATGCGGGGCTGCGTACCGATTTCAATATTATCACAGGGCCTGACCGGGAGCAGATCCGTAAATATCGCAGCAAGAGCCTGATGAAAGACTACTTCCGCAAGGCGGGCATACCCAGTGCCCGTTGTCTTCTGGTCACCGACCTGACCCAAGCCCGGGAGTTTGTCCAGCAGGTGGGCTGGCCTGTGATCGTCAAACCGGACAGCGGGGTAGGGGCTTCGGACACCTACCGCCTGGATAACGACGAGGATCTGGTGGCGTTCTTCCGCAACTTGCCTCCCATCCCCTACCTCATGGAGGAGTACGTCCAGGGTGAGGTGACCACCTATGATGGAGTGTGCAATTCCAAGGGTGAGGTGGTGTTCGCCGCCAGTCACATTACACCCAACTCCATTATGGATATGGCCAACGAGGGGGCGCCCTGCTTCTACTATGTGGACAAGAATGTCCCCGAAGATGTGGAGCGGGCAGGCAAGGCGGTGCTGGCCGCCTTTGAGGTGCGCAGCCGCTGCTTCCATCTGGAATTCTTCCGCCTCACCAAGGAAAAGGCCGGCCTGGGCAAAAAAGGGGATATTGTGGCCTTAGAGGTGAATATGCGCCCTGCCGGCGGCTTTACCCCGGATATGATCGACTTCGGCCAGAGCGTGGATATGTTCCAGATCTGGGCGGACATGGTGGTTTTTGACCGGCGGTGCCATCAATATGAAGGACCCCGGTCCTACTGCGTTTATGTGGGGAGAAGAGACGGCGTGGATTATGCCCTGTCTGATGAGGATCTGCTCTACCGTGCCGGATCCCATATGCGTATGTTTACCCGGATGCCGGACGCCATGGCCGGCCTGATGGGCAACCAGGTGGCTGTGGCCTGCTTCCCCACCAAAAATGATGTCAAACAGTTCATCCAGGACGCCTTGCGCCTGCGGGGCGAGGCACCCGTCTGAACCTGGCGTGAAGCGGTGTTTTCCCTGGATCAGGAGAGCAAAAACGGGACGGCAGCAAATTTGCTGCCGTCCCTTGACTTTCTGCGGGCCAGAACCGGGTATCAACAAGGACAAGGCAGAGCTCCTGACATCCGCGGAGGAACACCGCTTGTCTTGCCGGAGGGAAGTGGATGCCCTTCTGTTACAAGGTTCCTTCAAACCTGGCGGCCACCTTTTTCAGCCACTCCCGGATCGGGAGGTGCTGTGGGCACATTTTTTCACACTGACCACAGCCAATGCAATCGCTCGCTTTTCCAGACTGTTCCGAAAAATGGCTGTACAGCATAGTCTGCGCCGTCCATGCCTTTGTGGAGAGCTCCCGCATGTCCGCATTGTAGAGGGTGAAGTATTTGGGGATGGGGATAGTTTCCGGACAGTTGTGGATGCAGTAGGCGCAGCCGGTGCAGGGGATGGTGATACTGCTGTTGATGAGGTCCGCCGCTTTTTGCACCAGCGAGTATTCTTCCTGCGTAAACGGTGTGAAGTGTTCCATACAGGACAGGTTGTCCCTGACCTGTTCCAAATCGCTCATGCCGGAGAGCACCAGCATCACATTGTCCTGGCTGGCCGCAAAACGGATTGCCCAGGAGGCGGCGGACAGATCAGGATGACAGGCCCGAAACAGGGTTTCCACCTCTCGAACCTCACTGGCCCGGTTTCTCGTGGCCGGGCAGGGTCCGTCCCCCCTGAGGCCGCCACAGCACCAGCACCGTTCCCCGCTCCACGGAAATCCGGGCGGACTGGCCGGGGAGAAACTGATTGCTTACTCCCAGAGGCACGTCCCCGGTGAGCCGGGCATCCTCCAGCGGGTAAAACAGGCCCGTGAGATCCACGCCTTCCGCCGGACCGTTGGCGGCGAAGACGGACAGGTTGCCCTCATACCCCGCCGGGAAGGTGAGGCTGCCCCCGCACACCGCGGTGGCCGCATTGTCCTCCCCCAACAGGAATCCCGCGCCGCCCCGCTCCGCCAGGCCCACCAGAAGCTGGAGATTGGCCAGGGTGTGGTCCAGCCGTCCCCCCAGGCCGCCGTAGATATGGAAGGTGCGGTACCCCCGCTTCCAGCCCTCGGAGATGGCCAGAGCGGTATCCGTATCGTCTTTGATCACCGGGTGGCGGACAATGTGGGGGTGCTCCGGTACGTAGCCCAGGGAGTCAAAGTCTCCCACCAGCAGATGCGGGAGGATCCCATGCCGCCGGAGCTGGGCATAGCCCCCGTCGGCGGCGATCACAAAGGCATTCTCCTCCAGCACCGGCCACTGCTCACCGTACTCCCCGGAGCCGAAAATATAGCAGATGGCCATGGAGGCCACCACCTTTCCAGACAGATTGCGGGAGGCCGGCACAGCCGGCCTCCCGTCCATTTTATCATAGAAGCAGCGGGTTTTCCACTGTTTTCCCGCTTTATGATCCCTGCAGGACCCGATGCAGCAGCTCGTTTACCAGCTTGGGGTCGGCCTTGCCCTTCAGCTCCCGCATCACCTGGCCCACCAGGAAGCCAAAGGCCTTCTCCTTGCCGCTGCGGAAGTCGGTCACCGATTGCGGGTTGGCCTCCAGTGCCCGGGCCACGGCGGCCTCCACCAGGCCGGTGTCCCGCACCTGCTCCAGACCGTGGTCCCGGACATAGGTCTCCACATCGCCGTCGTCGTCAAACACGGCCTCAAACACCTTCACCGCGGTGTTTCGGTTGAGCCGTCCCTCCTCCACCAGAGCGATGAGCCGGGCCAGGGTGGCGGCGGACAGCTTCATGTCCCCGGGGTTCATGCCCTTGGCGGACAGGGCTCCCAGCACCTCCCCCATGATCCAGTTGGCGCCCTGCTTGGGGGGTGTGCCCAGGGCCACCAGATCCTCAAAGAACCGGGCCAGGATCCGGTCTGAGGTGATCATCTGGCAGTGGTAGGAGGGCAGGCCGTAGTCCGCCTGATACCGGGCCCGTTTTTCCGCCGCCAGCTCCGGCTGGGCGGCGCGCAGGGAGGCCACATAGTCTTCGCTGAGCTGGACGGGGGGCAGGTCGGGCTCAGGGAAGTAGCGGTAATCCTGGGCATTTTCCTTGGAGCGCATGGCGTAGGTGGCGTCCTTGTTCTCGTCCCAGCGCCGGGTCTCCTGTACCACCCGTTTGCCCTCCTGAATGAGCTCGATCTGCCGGCGTGCCTCGTAGTCAATGGCCCGGGCAATGGCCTTGAAGGAGCTGAGGTTCTTCATCTCTGTGCGGGTGCCCAGCGCTTCGCTGCCCAAGGGGCGCACGGACAGGTTCACGTCGCACCGAAGGGAGCCCTCCTGCATTTTGCAGTCGGACACACCCAGATACTGCAGCGTCTCCTTCAGCAGCTCCAGATAGGCGATCACCTGGTCGGCGCTGCGAAAATCCGGCTGGGTGACGATCTCGATGAGGGGCACGCCGCAGCGGTTGTAGTCCGCCCGGGTCTGGTCCAGCCAGGGGTCGTGGACCAGCTTGCCCGCGTCCTCCTCCATGTGCAGCTCGTGAATACCCACTGTGCAGGGGCCCGAGGGGGCGTCCACCTCCACCCGCCCGTCCCGGGCGATGGGCAGGTAGAGCTGGCTGATCTGATAGGCCTTGGGCAGGTCGGGGTAGAAGTAGTTTTTCCGGTCGAATTTGCTGTACCGGGTGACGGTGCAGTTCAGGGCCAGAGCAGCCTTTACGGCAAATTCCAGAACCTTCTCATTCAGCACCGGCAGGGCTCCCGGCATGCCGGTGCACACCGGGCAGCAGTGGGTGTTGGGGGCGCCGCCGAACTGGGTGGTGCAGGAACAGAAAATTTTGGTTTTGGTGGCCAGTTCCACATGGGTCTCCAGGCCGATGACGGTTTCCCAGGTCATGCCCGTTCCCCTCCTTCCGGTGTCTGTCTGTGGTAATCCGTGTCCATCTGAAAGGCGTGGGCGGCGTTCAGCAGTTTGCCCTCCCCGAAGTGGGGGCCGATGAGCTGGGCCCCGATGGGCATCCCCTTGGAATCAAAGCCGCAGGGCATGGACAGCCCCGGCAGCCCCGCCAGATTGACGGACACGGTGTAGATGTCGCTGAGATACATGTTCAGCGGGTCGCCCAGGTTCTCCCCCAATTTTGGGGCGGTGGTCGGGGCCACCGGGGTGAGCAGCAGGTCGCACTGGTGAAAGGCCCGGTCAAAGGCGGCTTTGATGGCCGCCTTCACCTGGAGGGCCTTTTTGTAATAGGCGTCGTAGTAGCCGGAGGAGAGCACAAAGGTGCCCAGCAGAATGCGCCGCTTTGCCTCCAGACCAAAGCCCTGGGTGCGGGTTTTGGTGTACAGATCGGTGAGGTCGTCATAGTCCTGCGCCCGCCAGCCGTACTTCACCCCGTCGTACCGGGACAGATTGGAGGAGGCCTCCGCCGAGGCGATGATGTAGTAGGCGGGCACCGCGTACTTCAAAACCGGGAAGGACAGTTCCGCAACCCGGGCTCCCCGGCCTTTCAGCACCTCCGCCGCCGCCAGCACCGCCCGGCGCACCTCGCCATCCAACCCCTCCCCGAAGCACTCCATCGGCACTCCCACGCTCAGCCCCCGCACGTCCCCGGTGAGGGAGGAGAGCAGGCCGCCGTAATCGCCGTCCAGGCTGGTGGCGTCCCGCCGGTCCCGGCCCTGGAGCAGGTCCAGCACGGCGGCGCAGTCCGCCGCATCCCTGCCCAGGGGACCCATCTGATCCAGGGAGGAGGCGTAGGCAATGAGTCCGTACCGGGACACCGTGCCGTAGGTGGGCTTGATCCCGGTGACGCCGCAGTACGCCGCCGGCTGGCGGATGGACCCGCCGGTGTCCGAGCCCACCGCGTACCAGCCCAACCCGGCAGCCACCGCGGCGGCTGCCCCGCCGGAGGAACCGCCTGGGGAGCGGGTGAGGTCCCAGGGATTGCGCACCGGCCCGAAACAGGAGGTCTCGCTGGTGGAGCCCATGGCGAACTCATCCATATTCAGTTTGCCCAGGGAGAGGGCGCCGGCGGCCTCCAGCCGTTCCACCGCTGTGGCGTCGTAGGGGGGTGCGAAGTCCCCCAGGATCCGGGAGGCGCAGGTGGTGCGCACCCCTTTGGTGCAGATGTTGTCCTTCCAGGCCATGGGCACCCCGTAGAGGGGGCTGCGGGCGTGTTTCAGGCCCTTTTGCAGCTGCTCTGCCCGGGCCAGGGTCTGCTCCCCGGTGACGGTGAGGTAGCAGTTCAGCGCCCCGCCCTGCGCTCCGATGGCGTCCAGCGCCGCCTGGGCCGCCTGGGGAATGGATACGTCCCCCCGGTGGATGGCCGCCCCCAATTCCAGGGCGGTGAGCTTGCTCAGTTCCATGTCCATGCCTCCCTTCACTCCACGCTCTTGGGCGTGAGGAACATCTCCCCGTCCCGGGCCGGGGCATTGGCCAGCAGAGCCGCCCGGTCCAGGGAGGGCTCCGCCACATCCGGGCGCAGGACATTTTTCACCGGGAACACATGGCTCATGGGCTCGATGCCTGTGGTATCCAGCTGGCTGAGCAGGTCCATATACGCCACGATCCGTTCCAGCTGGGCGGCCATGGCCTCTTTTTCCTCCTCCGGCAGGGACAGCCGGGACAGCTGAGAGATATAGTCTACCAGTTCGGTGGTGATTTTCATCGTTGATCGCTCCTTATCGCGTTTGTATGTGGGATGTATTACGGATCCAGGCGGCTGCGGTCCCTGGGAAACAGGCTGGCCTGCCGGATGTTGTCCAGACCGCACAGCTGCATGGTCAGCCGCTCCAGTCCAATGCCCAGCCCGCCGTGGGGCGGCATGCCGTATCTGTGGATCATCAGATAGCTGGAAAAGTCCGCCGGGTCCATCCCCCGGGCTTCCATCTTCGCCACCTGCTGACGGTAATCATGGATGCGCTGTCCGCCGGTGGTCACCTCCAGGCCCCGGAACAGCAGATCGAAGGACAGGGTGTATCTGGAATCCTCCGGGTCATCCATGGTATAGAAGGGGCGCTTTTTCGAGGGATAGTGGGTGATGAACACAAAGTCGCTGCCCAGCGCCTCCTTCACATACTGCCCGATGCGGCTTTCTTCCTCCGGCTCCAGATCATAGGGATCCCGGATGGGGTAGCCGTATTTCTCCGCCGCCAGCCGCTTGGCCTGGTCAAACCGCAGGCAGGGAATGGAGGCGGTGCCGGGCAGTTCCACCCCCAGCAGGGTCAGTTCCTGGCGGTACTCCCGTTCCAGAAGAGCCATGGCGGATTGGAGGAAACCGGTCTCCATCTCTATCATATCATAAAAGGACCGGATGTACCCCATTTCAAAATCCAGACCAGTGTACTCATTCAGATGCCGGCCGGTGGCGTGCTTCTCCGCCCGGAAGACGGGGCCCACCTCATAGACCCGCTCATACACACCCACCATGGTCTGCTTGTAAACCTGGGGAGACTGGGCCAGATAGGCCTTTTTCCCAAAGTAGTCCAGACGGAAGATGTTGGAGCCGCCCTCCGCTCCGGCGCTGACGATCTTGGGGGTGTGGATTTCGGTGAATCCCTCCCCGGTGAGGTACTCCCGGAAGGCCCGGGCCAGCCCCTCCTGAATCCGGAACACCGCCCGGCGGCGGCTCTCCCGCAGGAGCACCGGCCGCAGGGGCAGCTCGGCGTCCAGATGGATCCGCAGCGCACGCTTTCCCAGACAGACGGGCATGGGAGCGGCGGGGCGGGAGAGAATTGCAACCTGTTCCGCTGCGATCTCCCAGCCGCCGGGAGCCCGTGGTTCGGCGCGGAGCGTGCCGGTAAGCTCTACTGCGCATTCCTCGCACAGCCCTGGGGGCAGCGTTTCGGGGCTGCACACGCACTGCACGGAGCCGTCGGCCATGCGCAGGGTGAGAAAGCAGATGCCGCCCATCTCCCGCAAAGTGTGGACCGCCCCATGGACGGTGACGGACTGATTGTTGAGCCCGCCCTCTGCGATGGTGTGATAGCCGATGGTCTTCTGTGTGGTTCCAGTGACGAACTTCATATCTTTCAGTCCTTTCTGTCCGATGATAAAAATAAACATCCCGGAGCGTACAATTGTACACTCCGGGACGGAATTCATGACATGATTTCCGCGGTACCACCCGCGTTGCCCCTCCAGCAAGGGACCTCTCTCGAGCCCCGGTAACGTGGGGAGGACGGGCAGCCCTACACCATGCCCTTGCGGGGGTTCGGACTGCCGGCTCAGAAGTGTTGCGCCGTCCCGTCTTTCCGCGGCGGGCTCTCAGTCGGTGACCCGCGTTCTCTGTCGGACGCCTCGGGGGGCGGTCTTCGTCGATGCCTCTGCTTTATTGGATTGAAGTCATTGTACTGCGGGCGATCTCAAATGTCAACGCATTTGTCTCCGTTGTTCTGCACAGCTTTTGGAAGGCGCACGCCGGATTTTTCTCTTTATCGCAAAAAAGCGGTGTCCCGGCGCGCAAACATGGGCCGGGACACCGGACAGACAGAGAGATGTGAAATTGAGGCAGGCTCAGAATTTTTCAATCATCTCGTTGAACTTCTCCAGTTCAGCGGGATCCATGTGGAAGCCGTTCTCCTCTGTGGGATATGCCTTGGTACGCACGTCGTTGGCCCAGGCCGCATAGACGCCATAGGCGAACTGCAGGAAGTTGCCGTAGGACTTGGCGTGACTGGCGGGCTTGGACATGAGGCCGAACAGATCGGTGTCCACCATTTCATATCCGTCTACGGTGACACCGCTGCCGGTGGTGCCCGCGGCGATGCCGATGACGGGAACCCGCATCTTTTTGGCGATGGCCGCGCTCACTTCGCCCGGCGTCAGTTCCACCGACATGGCCTTCATGCCGTTCTCCTGATACTCATAGGCGGTTTTGAACACTTCCATGGCGTCCTCGGCAGTTTTACCCATCCGCTTGTAGCCGCCGTATTTCGGCATGGTCTGCCAGCCGGAGAGGGCGCCCACATGGCCGTAGATGGCACAGTGGTTGTCCGAGACATATTTCAGGGTCTCGTTGTTGATGCCCATGGGAAGGATGGAGTCGGCGTCGGCATAGTGGAAGTTGGAGAAGTTCTTCAGAGCGGCTTCCTTGCAGTAGAACGCCTCGGTATCCGTTACATAGTTGATGTGAATCATGGGGGACATACTGCGGTACTTACCGATCTGCAGACTGGCTTCTTTGATGGCTTGCTCGGCAGAGTTGCTGACGTTGTCCGTGGGCTGCAGACGAAGAATGTCGATGTCTGCCATAGCGGCGGCCATGGCAAAGATGGGTCCTACCATGCTGGGACAGTGCTGCACGATGGGAGTGCCCTCATCCTTCAGTTTCTGCAGATAGTGGATGGTTTTGCGGCCTCGCACGGCCTTGGACATCTTGGGGAAGGGGCTGAACATGGCCTTCATTTGCTCGTCTGTCATTGTAAAATCTCCTTTCTTCTGCCGTTTGGTTTGATTTTTACTGAACATCTCTGCCTGTATTGTCTCTCTGCCCCGAGAGAATGGTTTGCTATTTAGCCTGTTTTGCCGCTGCAATTTCCTCTGGGGTAAACTTAAAGCCAACGATGGCAAAGATCAGGCCCAGAATACAGATTGCCAGGGACGCACCGAAGGCAATGGTATAGTCTGTGCTGGTTCCCATGAGTACACCCACCAATGCCCCAAAGAAACATGAGGCCATCATGGAGCCGAAGCTGTACAGGGATTGACCGGAGGGGATTTCTTCCCGGGGCGTATTGGTTTGCCAGAAGGCGGGATAGGTGGAGTTGGAGACTGTGAAACCGAAACCGCCGATAGCGCAAGCCAGCCAGATCAGGATCATGCCGACCGGGAGATTGCCAATGGCCATCACATTTCCCTGCGCAGCAGTGCCGGTAAATCGCAGACAGAACAAAATGGCAGAGGCAATGATAAAAGAGAGGTTGCCTAAAAGGGCAAAGGGACGAAAGCGTTTTATAAACATTTTACCGATGTAGCCGCCCAGGAACAGGCCCAAAATCAGGCCTACGATGTGGTTCATCAGAGATGCGGTGCCGTTGTACAGGGTTGCACCTGGAAACGTGCTGAAATTATACATGACCCACATAATTGTGTATGACGCCACACAGGTGGAGTACACGGAGGCGCACATGGCACCGATAAAGGAATAGGTCAGACGCTTGTTCTTGAACATGCGCAGCGGAATGGCGGGGGTGGTAATTTTGATCTCCCGGTGGATGCAGAACGCCAGGGCTGCAACGGCCACAATAACTAAAATTATGGAGGGGGCACTTAACCATTGGAACATCTTGTTGCCCAGGTTCAGCCAAAGCACTAAACAGGAAAGACCCACAACCATGGTGACGAGACCTGGATAATCAAAACCCTTTCCTGCACCGGGGGTTTTCTGGTTGGGACAGCCTTTCCACAGCATCACGAAACCCACCAGCACAAAGGGCAGATTGGAAATATAGGCGAGCTTAGAGATCATGCCTCCCATGGAGGACATTGTGCTGACCAGAATCGGACCTACCATAGAACCAATCGAGGTGGCCACGGCTATATAGCCGAAGAACTTGGGTGCCTCCTGGGGTGCCACAGCTCCTGCCATAATGACATAAGCCGCAGTGGTATAGCAGCCGCCGCCCAAACCTTGAATGAAGTATCCGGCGGCATAGGGAATCCAGGTGGCAGAAAACATCATCAGGACACGCCCGGCTGTCTGCACCACAATGCCCAAGATAATCAGATTACGCATTCCGAAAATTCCAGTCAGCCGGCCCACAACAGGCAGAACAAGCATCATGGCCAAAGAGCCCAGTGCCGCGCACAGCACATAATACTGATCTGCTTGCATGGCTCCCAAATCTCCTGCCATGGAGACTGCGCATCCGTAGTTGGCAATCATCAGGCCGACATTCAAAATCAGCACACCGAAGATGACAGACCAGGATTTTTTGGATTGCATCGCAGTTTCGGACATTTTGAATTTTCCTCCTCTCATCTCCTTGGTTCAGACTACTTCTTGTTTCTGATGTGAGGAGCGCCTTATCCCAGACATACTCCGCCATCAATGATGATGGATGCTGCGTTGACAAAATTGGATTCATCGCTGGCCAGATAGACGGCCAGTGGCGCAACATCCTCCGGGAAGCCTATGGGTTTGCAGATCCACTCGCTGTTGTGGGCGTTATAGGCAGTTTGCAGATGTACTGCAGCGCCTGTCGGGCTGTACCCTCCCATGGACTCTCCAATATTGGTCTTGATGGGGCCTGGACAGATAGAGTTGCAACGGATGCCGTTGCGGCCATACTCAAAGGCAATGGATTTCATGAGAGCATTGGCGCCTGCCTTGGATGCGGTATAGGCGGGACCTCCAGTGGCGCTCTCAAAGGCGGCATTGGAGGTGATCATAACGATGGATGCTTTGATATTGTTATCTACAAAATAGTTTAAAGCTGCCCGGCACATTTTCATGGATCCGGTAAGATTGATGGAAATCAGCCGGTCCCATTTTTCATCGGTCATGTCCTTGACCAAAGTGAAGTCATCCGCGATGCCCGCATTATGCGACAGCACGTTGCAGGTCCCGAATGTGTCCACGCAGAGTTTTACCGCGGCATCACAATCCGGTCCGCTGGTTACATTGCACCGGATGGTTTTCAGCTGGTCGGAGAAGCCCAGCGCTTTTACCTCTTCTTCCAGTTCCGACAGACGGACCTCGTTGATATCTGCTGCAATTACATTGGCGCCCTCCTTCACATAGGCAATGGCAATTGCCTTGCCCATGCCGGAGGCCGCTCCGGTTACGACGGCTGATTTTCCTGCCAAACGTTCTGCCACGGCATTTTCCTCCTTTAC
>CALWXG010000062.1 GCA_944385435.1 uncultured Oscillospiraceae bacterium | reverse complement strand
GGTTACAGTGATAAGGCATACGGACCCGATGATGCCATCACCCGGGAGCAGTTGGCGGTCATGCTCTACCGCTATGCTGGTGAGCCTGACGCAGACCGGTCCGTGCTGGCACACTTTGGGGACAGCACAGAGGTGTCCGGCTGGGCCACCGATGCCATGGCCTGGGCGGTGGAGAACGGCATTGTGGAGGGCGACGGTAGCAACCTGGATCCTCAGAGCAATGCCACCCGGGCACAGATCGCCGCGATTCTCATGCGTTTTATCGAGAACGTGGTGAAGTAAACAAGGCGAAACCGAATCATCTGAAATAACGAAAGCGGTGGAAGAAGCTGGGGCATGTGCCCCGCTTCTTCCGCCGCTTTTCAGGCGTGAGACGAGGCGGTCGCAGGCACCAGGTGCCGCAGATGTGCTGCCCGGAAAAAATACCTGCAGATTTGCGTGCTTCCTGGAAATAGGGACTTGCTTTTTCCGTAAAAACTGGGTAAAATGAAGCGACAACTGAATACAGTTGCGAGAAATGCAGTAGAAAGGAAGAAGCAAAATGCCCAGTAAATTCAAACGGGCCCTTTTGCTGCTTGCCGTCGTGGCCATGCTGCCGGCTTCACTGTACGGATGTACAGGAGGTACGGACCCCAGCCAGAGCCCCACGGCATCTGCACAATCGGGCGAGTCATCCGATCACGGAAACTCAGTCACGGTAGGTATCGCACAGGATTTGGACAGCCTCGATCCCCATAAGGCAGTGGCCGCGGGGAGCACGGAGGTGCTGTTCAACATCTTCGAAGGACTGGTGAAGGCCAGCTCCGACGGCGGCGTGAGAGAAGCCGTTGCCAGTGACTATCAGGTTTCCGAAGACGGACTGACGTACACATTTACCCTGCGGGAAGGCGTCACGTTCCACAATGGAGATCCGGTCACAGTCGAAGATGTGGTCTATTCCCTGGAACGCTGCGCCGGGTCGGAGAACGATGGAACGCCTCTGATCTCGGCGTTTTCTAATGTCACCGGCATTGAGGCCCCCGACGACACCCATGTGGTCATCACCCTGGCCGAGCCCAGCCTGGAGTTCATCTACTCCCTCACCGCCGGCATCATCCCCGCCGGCTCCGGGGATGGGATTGCCCAGAACCCTGTGGGCACAGGCCCCTTCGCCTTTGTCTCCTACACCCCCCAGGACAGCCTGGTGATGGAGAAGAATGAGAACTATTGGGGAGAGCCCGCCCATCTGGACCAGGTCACCTTCCGCATCATCACCAACAGCGACACCCTGGTGATGAGCCTGCAGAGCGGCTCCCTGGACATGGCCATCCACGTTCCCAACACCCAGGCCAGCCAGGTGGAAGGCCAGTTCACCGTGGTGGAGGACACCATGAAGCTGGTGCAGGCACTGTACCTGAACAACGCTGTGGAGCCCTTTGACGATGTGCGGGTGCGCCAGGCCCTGTGCTATGCCATCGACGTGCAGCAGATCATCGACTTTGTGTGCGACGGAGCCGGGGTGCCGGTGGGCTCCACCATCTATCCCGCCTTCACCAAATACTATATGGAGGAGCTGACCCAGGCCTATCCCTACGATGTGGAGAAGGCCAAGCAGCTGCTGAGTGATGCGGGCTATCCCGACGGCTTCACCATGGACATCACCGTGCCCGGCAACTACGCCCAGCATGTCCAGACCGGGGAGGTCATCGCCGAACAGCTCAAGGCAGTGGGCATCACGGCAAACATCGTCCAGGTGGAGTGGGAGACCTGGCTGTCCCAGGTGTATCAGGACCGGGACTACCAGTCCACCGTGTGCGGCGTGTCCGCCAGCGACATGACCGCCCGGGAGATGCTCATCCGGTATGTGTCCGACTATCAGAACAACTTTATCAACTTCAACGACGCCGAATACGACCAGGCGGTGACCGACGGGATCACCACCCTGGACGAGGCGGAGCAGGAGACGCTGTACAAGCGGGCGGAGACCATCCTCAGTGAGCAGGCGGCCAGCGTCTGGCTGCAGGATCTGTGCGATCTCACCGTCATGTCTCCCGACCTGGATGGACTTATCCTGTACCGCACCTACGTGCTGGACATGAGCACCATCTACTACAAATAACTTCTGACTGGATCGAACTGGTGACAGAGAGGCCGCAGCCCTGGGCAGCGGCCTCTCTGACCGAAGCGCGCAAACGGAAGGAGGCGCGGGAACACAGTGGCAAAAACAATTTGCAAACGACTCGGCCTGCTGGTGGTTACCCTGCTGCTGGTGACGTTTCTGGCCTTTCTGGCCTTTTCCATTCTCCCCGGAGATCCCACCCACTCCATCCTGGGCCTGAATGCCACCCAGGAGCAGATTGACACCCTCCGTGCCCAGCTGGGACTGGACCTGCCCCTGTGGCAGCGCTATTTCAATTGGCTGGCAGGGCTGTTCACCGGGAATCTGGGGACTTCCTACAACTACGACATGCCGGTGGGGCAGCTGCTGGCCGGCCGGGTTGGGGTGACTGCCACCCTGGCGGGCCTGGCCTTTGTGCTCATCGTGGTCATCTCCATCCCTCTGGGTATCCTGTGCGCCCGGTATGAGGGCGGCGTTGTGGATCGGGTGCTGACGGTGCTCAATCAGATCACCATGTCCATCCCCAACTTCCTGCTGGGCTTCCTGCTCACCTTCCTGTTCAGCCTGGTGCTGCGGTGGTTTGTGGTGGGCAGCTTCAGCGCGGCCACGGCCCAGGGGATCGGGGACTGGCTGGGCTATCTGTTCTTCCCGGCCCTGGCCATCGCCCTGCCCAAGGCGGCCATGACGGTGAAGATGCTGCGCAGCTCCATCCTGGGGGAGATGAAGGAGGACTATGTCCGCACCGCCTACAGCAAGGGCAACTCCAAGGGAGCGGTGCTGTGGCGCTACGCCCTGCGCAACGCCATGATCCCGGTGATCACCTTCCTGGCCATGACCATTGCCGACATCGTGGCCGGCTCCATTGTGGTGGAGCAGGTGTTCGCCGTGCAGGGCATCGGGCAGATGCTGGTCACCTCCATCGGCAACCGGGACTACCCGGTGGTGCAGGCCATCGTGGCCTTCATCGCCCTGATCGTGGTGGTGTGCAACTTCGCCGCCGACGCCCTGTACCGGGTGATGGACCCCCGGCTGAGACAGAGGTGAGCGCCATGAGAAAGAAAAACTGGTATCTCACCCTGGGGCTGGTCCTCACGGTGCTCAGCGTGGGGTACAGCGCCCTGGGGCTGTTCTGGACCCCCTACTCCTCCACCGCCATGAGCGGCCCGGACCGGTACGCCCTGCCCTCCCTGGCCCATCCCTTCGGCTGCGACCACATGGGCCGGGACGTGTTCTCCCGGACCCTGGAGGGAGCCAGCGCCACCCTCACCATCGCCCTGGCGGTGGTGGTCATCGGCTTCGTGGCCGGGCTGGTGATCGGGGCGCTGTGCGGCTATTACGGCGGGGTGGCGGACGCGGTGATCATGCGCCTGTGCGACGCGGTGGCCGCCTTCCCCAGCGTGCTGCTGGGCCTGGTGATCCTGGCCATCACCGGACCGGGGAAATACAACGTCATTGCCGCCCTGGGCATTCTGTTCATCCCCAGCTTTGCCCGCCTCACCCGGGGAGAGTTCCTCAAATACCGGGACCGGGATTTTGTAAAAGCGGCCCGGCTGATGAAGGTGTCCCCCCTGCGGATCATCTTCCGGCACATCCTGCCCAACACCTGGCCGGTGCTGCTCAGCGGGCTGACCATCGGCTTCAACAACGCGGTGCTGGCCGAGGCGTCCATGAGCTATCTGGGCATCGGCGTGGGACCGGGGGACACCAGCCTGGGCCGGATGATCAGCGAGGCCCAGAGCTACTTCACCACCGCCCCCTGGCTGGTGCTGTTTCCCGCCCTGGTGACCATTCTGCTCATTCTGGGGGCGGGCATGCTGGGCGAGGGCATCCGGGAAAGGCTGGGTGAGCGGTGATGCTGCTGAATGTGGAACATCTGAAGATCACCTTTCATGACCGGGACAGCCGGTTTGACGCGGTGGAGGATTTCTCCCTGTCCATGGAGGAGGGGGAGGTGGTGGGCATTGTGGGGGAGTCCGGTTCCGGCAAGTCCATGACCGCCCACGCCCTCATGGGGCTCATCCCCCGCTCCCAGGCGGATATTTCGGGAAAGGCCCTGTTCCAGGGCTCCGACCTGCTGGCCATGAGTCGCGCCCAGCTGCGGCAGGTCCAGGGCAAGGACCTGTCCATCATCTTCCAGGAGCCCATGACCAGCCTGAACCCCACCATGAAGATCGGCCGGCAGGTGGAGGACGCCCTGCGGGTGCACACCAGGCTGGCCGCGGGGGAGCGGAAGGCCAGGGCGCTGGAGGCCATGGCCCTGGCCGGCCTGCCGGAGCCGGAGGAGCTGTACTCCTGCTACCCCCACGAGCTGTCCGGCGGCATGCGCCAGCGGGTGATGATCGCCGCCGCCCTGGTGCTGCGGCCCCGGCTGCTCATCGCCGACGAGCCCACCACCGCCCTGGACGTGACCATCCAGGCCCAGATCCTGGACACCCTGAAGGACATCAACGGTCGGGAGGGCACCGCCATCCTGTTCATCTCCCACGACCTGGGGGTGGTGCGGGCCCTGTGCAGCCGGGTGGTGGTGATGCGCCGCGGCCTCATCGTGGAGGAGGGACCGGCGGACCAGGTCTTTTACCATCCCCGGGAGGAGTACACCCGGCAGCTCATCGCCGCCCGGCCCACCCGGAAAAAGCTGAGAGGGGGCGGGGGACATGGCTGAGCCCATTGTGAACATCAGGCACCTCAACAGCTGGTACGGCAAGGGAAGGGGGCGCCGGCAGGTGCTGAAGGACGTCTCCCTCACCCTGGCCCCAGGGGAGACTCTGGGCATCGTGGGGGAGTCCGGGTCCGGCAAGACCACTCTGGCCAAATGCGTGCTGGGCATGGTCACCGACTATGAGGGAACGCTCCAGGTGAACAGTCCCCGGCCCCAGATGGTGTTCCAGGACCCCTACGGCTCCCTGAACCCCGCCCGGACTGTGGGCTGGTTTCTGGAGGAGGCTCTGCGCGCTTCCGGCGTGAGGGAAAAAGGGGAGCGGAGGGCCCGGGCCATGGATATGCTGACCCAGGTGGGGCTGAGTGAAGAGCACTACGGCAGAAAGCCCGGCCAGCTCTCCGGCGGACAGCGGCAGCGGGTGTCCATCGCCGCCGCCCTCATCCAGGGCAGCAAGCTCATCGTGCTGGACGAGCCGGTGTCCGCCCTGGACGTCACCCTCCAGGCACAGATCCTCCAGCTGCTGGCTGATCTGCGGGAGCGCTATCAGCTGTCCTACCTGTTCATCTCCCACGACCTGGCGGTGGTGTACCAGCTGTGCGACCGGGTGTGCGTGCTCTACCACGGCCAGATCGTGGAGGAGGGCGACCTGGACACGGTGTACGATCACCCTCAGCACGGCTACACCAAAAAGCTGCTGGCCGCCTCCCTGGCCCTGGACTGAATCCGGAGGGAAAACCATCTGGTGTGATTCGCGCCTGCGGGCGGGAATTCTGTGAGTCGGATCAAAAAGACCGCCGGGAATGCCCTTTCCGGCGGCTTTTTTGTGACCAGGTCACGGAAACATGGGGCAAAATGGGGTATACTGAGACCAACATCCGGAAGAGGAGGTATGTGGCCATGAACCACATTTACGATATGATCATCATCGGCGGCGGCCCGGGGGGATACACCGCCGCCCTGTACGCCGCCCGGGCCGGCCTGGACGCGGTGGTGCTGGAGCGGCTGATCCCCGGCGGACAGATGGCCCAGGCCCACCAGATTGACAACTATCCCGGCTTTGAGGAGGGCATCGACGGCTACTCCCTGGCGGTGAAGATGCAGAAAGAGGCGGAGCGGTTCGGGGCCAGGACTCTGATGGCCGACGTGACCGCCGTCCAGCTGGACGCCGACCCCAAGGTGCTGGAGACCAGCGAGGGAACGTTTTACGCCAGGACTGTGGTGCTGGCCACCGGCGCCTCTCCCCGGGAACTGGGGGTGCCGGGAGAGAAGGAGCTCACCGGCCGGGGCGTCCACTACTGTGCCGACTGCGACGGTATGTTCTATCGGGGCAGGACCGTGGCTGTGGTGGGAGGTGGAAACACCGCCGCCCAGGACGCCGGCCTGCTCAGCCGTCTGGCGGAGAAGGTGCATCTCATCCACCGCAGGGACACGCTGCGGGCGACCAAGATCTATCATCAACCCCTGACGGAGGCGGAGAATGTGACATTCCACTGGAACAGCGCAGTGGAGGCCTTCCGGACGGAGGGGGGCAAACTCATCGGTGTGACCCTGCGGGACGTGAATACCGGGGTGCTGTCCCAGGTGGACTGCGACGGGGTGTTCGTCAGTGTGGGCCGGGTGCCCGCCTCCGGCCTGGTCCGTGGCCAGCTGGAGCTGGACCAGGGCGGCTATGTGGTGTCTGACGAATCCACCCGCACCAGCCTGCCCGGCGTATTCGCCGTGGGGGATGTGCGCACCAAGGACCTACGCCAGGTGGTGACGGCGGTGTCGGACGGCGCCGCTGCGGTACACCGGGCGGAAGAATACCTGACAGGAGGGAACTGACATGACGAAGAGTAAACATTGGCGGTGGCTGCGTCCGCTGCTGTTCCTTGGCGGCGGGGCGCTGGTTGGACTGGTCTATTACCACTTTTTCGGCTGCACCACCGGGTGCGCCATCACTTCCAGTCCCTGGCGCACCATGCTCTACATGGCGTTGGTGGGCTGGCTGCTCAGCGGAATCACAACAAAGGGGTGCTGCGGGGCATGCAATATCTGATCTCCTTCCTGGAGGGCATTATCACCTTCATCTCCCCCTGTCTGCTGCCCATGCTGCCCATCTACATCTCCTACTTCGCCGGCGGGAAGGCCGCCACCATGAAGAAGACCCTGATCAATGCCCTGGGATTTGTGGTGGGCTTTACCATCCTGTTTGTGGCTATGGGGGCCCTGGCGGGGACGGTGGGCAGCTTCCTCCACCGCTATCAGACGGCGGTGAACGTGGTGTGCGGTCTGGTGGTGATCTTCTTCGGACTGAACTTCCTGGGCGTGTTCAAGGTGAACCTGTTCCGGGGGCACCAGGGGACGGTGCAGACCCGGGAGATGGGCTTCTTCTCCTCGCTGCTCTTCGGGGTTATCTTCTCCGTGGGCTGGACGCCCTGCGTGGGGGCCTTCCTGGGCTCTGCCCTGATGCTGGCCTCCCAGCAAGGGCATGTGCTGGAGGGTATGCTCATGCTGCTGGTGTATTCCTTGGGGCTGGGGGTGCCTTTCCTCATCAGCGCCATCCTCATTGACTACCTGAAATCCGCCTTTGACTGGATCAAGCGGCACTACCGGGTCATCAATCTGGTGTGCGGTATCTTTCTGATCCTGGTGGGCGTGCTCATGGCCACCGGGACGCTGGGCCGGCTGCTGGCCCTGCTGAGCTGAGGAGGGACATGCTGTGAACAACAAGAAAACGCTGCTCATCATCGTCCTGGTGCTGGTGCTGGTCCTGGGCGGAGCTGGTGTGCTCTACAATCAGCTGGGCAAGAACCTGGACACCAACCAGCTGGCGGGCATGGGGGACGCCCCCGCCAGCCAGGGCGCAGCAGAGGAGAGCGGAAGCCTGGAGGATACCAGTCCGGCTCCGTCTGCTTCCCAGGAGCCGGTAATGGCCCCGGATTTCACTGTCTACGATTTGGAGGGAAACCCGGTGAACCTGTCCGACTACCGAGGCAAGCCGGTGGTGGTGAACTTCTGGGCCAGCTGGTGCGGACCATGTAAGAGCGAGATGCCCGATTTTCAAGCGGCTTGGCAGGAAATGGGGGAGGATATCCACTTCCTTATGGTCAACGCCACCGACGGCAGCCGGGAGACGGTGGACACCGCTTCCGCTTTTATCCGGGAGCAGGGGTATACTTTCCCGGTATTCTATGACAACGGACTGGCCGCCTCCATGACCTATGGGGCGTACTCTCTGCCCATGACGTATTTCATCGATGCCCAAGGGCATGCCATCGCCCGGGCAGCAGGGGCCATCAACGGGGAGATGCTTCAGCGAGGGATTGACATGATCCGGGATACGGAATAAATGCAACGGAAAACACCACCCCCAGCGGTTCCGGCAACCGCTGGGGGATTTCTTGCCTTGACAGCAGAAAAAAGCAATGATACTATAATACTGGTTATCAATAAACTAATTTATCTTTGAGGGAAGGTATATCCATGCCGGCGAAAAAACAGGTTACCCGGGAGAGAATTCTGGAGGCGGGTCTGGAGCTGCTGAGGGAAGGGGGGCCGCAGGCTTTGAATGTGAAGGAGCTTGCCCGGCGTCTGAATTGCTCCACTCAGCCCATCTACTTATCCTTTGCGGGGATGGATGCCCTGCGGATGGAGCTGACCGGTGTGTGCGTGGATTTCTTCGTGGAGCAGCTGCAGGCGGACGGGGGTGAGCCGGAGCTCTTCGGACTGCCCTATCTCCGCTTCGCCCTGTGGGAGCGGGGCCTATTTTCGTTCCTCTTTCTGCGGGAGAACGCCTACTCCCAGCTGCGGGATGCTCTGCAGCCAATTATAGAGGCATCCATTGTCCGGATCATGGCGCGGTACGGGATAGATCATGCGGAGGCCCACCACTTCCATGACCAGCTGTGGATGCACGCCCACGGCATTGCCTCTACCATGGCCACTGGATTTTGCCTGTGGGATATGGACAAGGTGGAGAGAATGCTGAGGGAGTGCCGGCAGTATCTGGAGCGGAAATATACCATGCCGGCGGAGAGAGGAGATCAGCTGTGAGATGTTTTCCAATCGGGATCTGAGGAATCTGATCTTCCCCTTGTTTGTGGAGCAGTTTCTGCTGATGCTGGTGGGCATTGCGGACACCTTCGTAGTGAGTTTTTCCAGCGAGGCAAACGTGTCCGGGGTATCTCTGGTCAACTCCTTCAACACGGTGCTGGTGTTCCTTTTCACTGCCCTGTCCTCCGGAGGAGCGGTGATTGTCAGCCAATACATCGGCAGCAAAAACCCGGAAAAGGCACAGCGGTCCGCAAGTCAGCTGCTGATGATCTCAGCGGTGATTGCCGCCGTGCTGACTGCATCCATTCTGCTCTTTGATGACCAATTGCTGCAGCTGCTCTTCGGGGCGGTGGAGCCGGATGTCATGGAGGCCAGCAAGACCTACCTTATCATTACGGCCTGGTCCCTGCCTGCCCTGGCAGTGTACGACGCAGGGGCCGCTTTGTGCCGTAGCACCGGACGGGCCAGGGCTACCATGTACATCTCAGGTGCAGCCAATATTGTCAATATTATCGGCAACTGTGCAGGGGTATTTCTCCTGAATCTGGGGGCGGCCGGGGTGGCAATCCCTTCCTTGATCTCCCGGATCCTGTCCGCTGCGGCAGTGACGGTGTACTGCTCAAACCAGAGAAGTGCGGTTCGGTACCGAACCGCGGATGTCTTTGCCTGGGATGGAAGGCTGCTGAAAATGATCATGGGCATTGCTTTGCCCAACGGAGTGGAAAACGGCATACACCAGCTGGTAAAGGTGGCTTTGTCCAGTATGGTTGCTCTGTTCGGCACTTACCAGATTGCCGCCAATGGCGTTGCCCAGAGTATCTGGTCTCTGGCGTCTATCATGGGGTTGGCCATGGCCCCTGTCTATACCACGGTGATCGGACAGTGCATGGGGGCGGGTGAGATCGAAAGTGCTGATTTCTATTTCAGGAAGCTGAACAGGATTACGTTGGTCCTGTCAGTTCTGTGGAATGCGCTGGTGTTTGCGGTTACACCGCTTATTGTGCGCTATTGCGCGATTTCTCCGGAGGCCAAATCGCTGGTGGTCTGGCTGGTGCTCATCAATAACATCTTCAACGGTTTGGCCTATCCCTTTGCCGGACCTCTGGGCAGCGGCCTGCGGGCGGCGGGCGATGTGAAGTTCACCATGGCGGTGTCGGTTACCTTTACCGTGGCTGCCCGGCTGTTTTTCTCGGTTCTGCTGGGTCTGTGGCTGAACTGGGGGGTTATTGGTGTGGCTGTCGGGATGAGCATCGATCTGGTGCTCCGGGGGGCGGTGTTTCTCTGCCGGCAGCGCTCCCGGAAGTGGGCGAGGTTCAAGGTGATATGACAACGCATCCCCGCAGTCTTACAGCAGATTACGGAGATGCGCCGTTTTCAGAGATGCTGATAAAAGAGTCCGTCCCGGGTGGAGTACCAGTACAGGATGCCGTGTCTGCGCCGGGGAAGACGCAGCTGAAAGTCCCACTCGGGGTAGTGTTTGGTCAACTGTACGCTGTCGCCGGTGGCAAACGCAGAGAAGGAGAGATAGCAGCCTTTAGTCATGGGGTGATCGGAGGTGAGATACCACTCATCCTCCACACTCTGCACGGCCAAGCGGTGCGTTTCGTCCGCTTTCTGGGCGGTCAAAGGGGTCAGAGGCTTTCCGCAGCAGCTCACCTGGGTATTGCCGGTGGAGGTGGAGATGCTGCCGCAGCGGGGGCAGACAAAGAAGCGGATGTGTTTCATATTTCCTGGAACCTGGGAATTGTCCGGCAGCTCCCCGGCAAGCAGGCAGTCTGTTTCGACCTCCAGTACCCGGGCCAGGACCGGCAGCAGGGACACATCCGGTGCACCGCCGCCGGTTTCCCATTTGGACACCGTTTTCGGGCTGACCCCGATGGCCTGTGCCAGCTGGGCCTGGGTCAGATGCTTCCCCTGCCGCAAATGGCGGATGAGTCCGCCGGTTTTTCCGCAGTCCATGGTTCACCTCCTGTTAAAGTTGCAAAAACACAGCCGCAGGCCTCATGGGAAGAATCCCATATGGCCTGCGGCCTGTTTTTGAGGATGGGTTTATCATAGCCCAATCAGCGGGGAAAAGCAATCCACGATACGTGGAGTTTTCCTCACTGGATGGAGGTCACCTCGTACCCCGCTTCGGTGATGGCTTCCCGGATGGCGTCGTCGGACACGTCGCCGGTGACGGTGGCGGTCTTGGAGTCCAGATCCACCTCGGCGGTGACGCCGGGGAGGCCGTTCAGGGCCTTGGACACATGCTTGACGCAGTTCTGGCACATCATGCCTTCCACAATGACTTTTTTGACCATAACAGTTTGTTCTCCTTTCGTATTGGGGACGGCGCAGCCGTCGGATTCACAGGCGGTCTGGGGAATGGCGCATCCGCCGTTTTCCCCTTCGCAGGGGCAGGGGGGCTGGATGCTGGGTTTGAAGAACCGCAGCCGCAGGGCATTGGTCACCACGCACACCGAGCTGAGGCTCATGGCCGCGGCGGCGAACATGGGGGAGAGCTGCAGGTGGAACAGGGGATAGAACACTCCGGCGGCGATGGGGATGCAGATGATGTTGTAGAAGAAGGCCCAGAACAGGTTCTGCTTGATGTTGCGGATGGTGGCCCGGGACAGCTCCACTGCCGTCACCGCGTCCATGAGGTCACTCTTCATCAGCACGATGTCCGCCGACTCGATGGCCACGTCGGTGCCTGCGCCGATGGCCAGGCCCACATCCGCCCGGGCCAGGGCAGGGGCGTCGTTGATGCCGTCGCCCACCATGGCCACCTTCTCCCCCTGGGCCTGGAGGGCGGCCACCTGCCGCTCCTTGTCAGCGGGGAGCACTTCTGCAATGACTTGGGTGAGGCCCAGCTCCCGGCCGATGGCGTCGGCGGTGCGCCGGTTGTCTCCGGTGAGCATGACCACCTTGATGCCCAGCCTCTGGAACCCCTCGATGGCGGCCCTGCTGGTGGGTTTCACGGTGTCCGCCACGGCGATGATCCCCACAGGGGCGCCGTCCTGGACGAAGCACAGGGGAGTCTTGCCCTGCTGGGCCAGCTGATCGGCCACAGCCTGGTACGCCCCCAGGCTCACCCCGGCGTCAGAGAGCATGGCGGCGTTGCCGGCCAGATAGTGCCCGCCCTGGATGTCACCTTCCACACCCTTTCCGTGGACAGCCCGGAAGCCGGTGACGGGGACCAGGGGGATATTCCGCCGCTGGGCCTCCTCCACGATGGCGGCGCCCAGGGGATGCTCTGAGGGCTTTTCCAGGCTGGCGGCCACGCACAGCAGCTCCTCCGCCGTGGTGTCCCCCAGGGGGTGCAGGTCCGTGACTCTGGGCTTGCCTTCCGTGACGGTGCCGGTTTTGTCCAGCACCACGGTGGTGATGGAGCGCAGGGTCTCCAGCCCCTCTGCGGATTTGATGAGAATGCCCCGCTCCGCACCCTTGCCGGTGCCCACCATGATGGCCACAGGGGTGGCCAGGCCCAGAGCGCAGGGGCAGGAGATGACCAGCACTGCCACCCCGGAGGTGAGGGCCTGCTCCACGCTGTGTCCGGTGAGCAGCCAGACAATGGCGGTGACCAGGGCGATGCCCATGACCACGGGGACGAACACGCCGGCCACCTTGTCCGCCAGTTTGGCGATGGGGGCCTTGGAAGAGGCGGCCTCGTCCACAAGACGGATCATCTGGGCCAGGGTGGTGTTTTCACCCACCCGGGTGGCCCGGAGGGTGAGGGCGCCGGAGCGGTTGATGGAGGCGGAGATCACAGTGTCCCCCGCGCTCTTGTCCACCGGGAGGGACTCGCCGGTGAGGGCGGACTCGTCCACGCTGGACTCGCCCTCCACCACCACGCCGTCCACCGGCACGCTGCCGCCGGGGCGCACCAGAACCAGGTCTCCCGCCTGGACCTGCTCCACCGGAACCTCAGTCTCCACCCCGTCCCGGAGGACGGTGGCGGTTTTGGGGGAGAGATCCATGAGCCGGGCGATGGCCTGGCCGGTCTTGCCCTTGGAGCGGCTCTCCAGGTACTTGCCCACGGTGATGAGGGTGACGATCATGGCCGCCGACTCAAAGTACAGGTCCATGGAGTAGCGGTGCACCAGGGCCATGTCCCCGTGGCCCAGACCCCAGCCGATGAAGTACAGGGCCACCACGCCGTAGATGACGGCGGCGGAGGAGCCCACGGCGATGAGGGAGTCCATGTTGGGGGCCAGATGGAACAGGGTCTTGAATCCCACCCGGAAATACTTCTGGTTGATGATCAGGGGGGGCAGGGTGAGCAGAAACAGGGTGAGGGCGTACACCATGGCGTTCTCCTCTCCCAGGAAGCAGGAGGGGATGGGCCAGCCCATCATATGCCCCATGGACAGGTAGAACAGGGGGACAAGGAAGATGAGGGAGGAGATGAGCCGAAGCTTCATGTTCTTCTGATCCTCTTCCATGGCCTTGGCGGCGGGGCGGGCCTGGGCGGCCTGGCCGCCGGCTTTGCTCTCCTGGGGCAGGGAGGCACCGTAGCCGGATTTCACCACCGCAGAGACAATGTCATCCGGAGTGAGCTCCCCCTGCCAGTCCACCGTCATGGAGCCGGAGAGCAGATTGACATTGACGTCGGTCACACCGGGCAGCTTGCGCACCGCCTTGTCCACGTGGGCGGAGCAGGCGGAACAGGTCATGCCGGTGACGATGAATTTTTGTTTCATGCCAAGACCTCCCTTCGGCATGGCCTGTTCCGCCAGGGGCGGGAGCCCCCGCGCCGGATGGCGCGTACAAGCGTTTTCGCCAGGGGCGAAAACCTTGGCGCAAGGGCGGATTCACTCCGCACGCGCAGGTTGAATCCCCTTGGGGCCCCATGGGCGTCAGCGCCCATGGGAGGGCAGGTCATGCCGGTGACAATGAATTTTTGTTTCATTTGAGTTCACCAACTTTCAAACAATACCGCAGGGGAGACTGCGTCACAGCATCTTCCCCAGGGCGGTCACCAGTTCATCGATCTTTTCCGCCCGCTCTTTCTCATCTTTCGCGTGCTCCACGCAGTGCTTCAGATGGGCGGTGAGGATTTCCTTGTTTACCCGGCGAAGCATGGCGTCGGCAGCCAGTACCTGCTGGGAGATGTCCATACAGTACCGGTCTTCCTCCACCATCTTGATGATGCCGTCCAGCTGCCCCCGGGCAGTTTTCAGCAGCCGCAGCACAGTTTTGGGATCTGCCTGCATCCGTGTCACCTCCAAATCCCGTGTATCCGGGCGTTTGCAATCCGCTTCAGACACTCCCCTGGGGGGGAGTGTTATCTACGTAAAGTATCCTATCATAGCAATAGGAATTTGTCAACAGGAAAAAGAAAACTCCCCCGAAGCTATTTCGGGGGAGCGGGGTGGTTCGGGTGCGTTACCGGTCCAGCTTGGCCTGAGCCTTGGCCAGGAAGCGCTCCGGCTTGATGACGAAGCGCTCGTGGGTGCCGTGGCCGATCTCGCCGGCCTCGTCAAAGGCGGCCACGTCGAAGGTAATCTTCTTGCCGTCCACGGCGGTGACCACGCTGTTGGCCCACACCTTCATGCCGATGGGGGTGGCGGAGGTGTGCTCCACGTGGATCAGGGTGCCCACGCTGCCCTCGTCCTCCCCCAGGAAGGGGAGCAGGGAGTTGGCGGCGGCGTTCTCCATCAGGGCGATCATATGGGGGGTGGCGAATACGGGCACCAGGCCGGAGCCGATGGCGGCGGCGGTGTTGTGCTCGGTGACGACGGTCTCGGAACGGCCTCTCAGGCCGGGTTCAATGGACATAGATGTCCCTCCAGTCAGTAAGATTGCCCACCCAGTATACAGGATGGGAGAGGATTTGACAAGAAAAATCTCTCCCCCGGCCAGGGTTGTTTCATGAATGATTTTTAAAAGTGCAAAAAGTCCAGGTATTTCGAGGGTTATACGGGCTATACATTAGCACATATTTAGTGCCCAAATTTCAATCGGCCCGATGCTGGGGCTGGCATAAAATGTCATAGACTGAAACAATTGGTTCACGCCATCGCCACCATACAGTCTTTTTCATAAAAAGCGATTCCGTATTTGATGATCTTTTTCATACTCCGCCGTTTCAGCCCTTCCGCATACTTCTTTTCTTCGATCTGTTTCAGTGCTTCCCTGCACGCTTTTTCCAGATC
>CALWXG010000061.1 GCA_944385435.1 uncultured Oscillospiraceae bacterium | reverse complement strand
GAGGAGCTGTACATCCAGGGCTTTTCCTCCTCCCTGCCCGAGCAGGTGCAGGTGGAGATGCTCCACACCATCCCCGGCCTGGAGCAGGCCGAGATGACCCGGGCGGCCTACGCCATTGAGTATGACTGCGTGGACCCCACGGAATTGCTGCCCACCTTGGAGTGCAAAAAAGTGCCCGGCCTGTACGGGGCGGGGCAGTTCAACGGCTCCTCCGGCTATGAGGAGGCCGCCGCCCAGGGGCTCATTGCCGGCATCAACGCCGCTTTGAAGCTCAGGGGGGAGGAGCCTTTGATCCTCACCCGGGGGGACGGGTACATCGGAGTGCTCATCGACGATCTGGTGACCAAGGGCACCAATGAGCCCTACCGGATGATGACCTCCCGGACGGAGTACCGGCTCATCCACCGGCAGGACAACGCCGACCTGCGCCTCACCGCCTATGGCTGCCGGGTGGGACTGGTGAGCCGGGAGCGGCTGGCCCAGGTGGAGGAGAAATACGCCGCAGTGGACCGGGAGGTCCGCCGCCTGGACCATGCCGGGGCAGCCCCCTCCCCCGCCCTGGACCAGATGCTGGCGGACAAGGAGGAGCCCCCCTGTCCTCACGGGGCCCGGCTGGGCGATTTGCTGCGCCGGCCCAGGGTGAGCTACGACGACCTGACCCCCTTCGACCCGGATCGGCCCGCCCTTTCCCGGGAAATCACCCGGCAGGTGGAGATCTCGGTGAAGTACGCCGGCTACATTGAGCGGCAGAACCGCCAGGTGGAGGAGATGAAAAAGCTGGAGGGTCACCCCCTGCCCCCGGATGTGGACTACCAGTCCATCCAGGGCCTGCGGCTGGAGGCCCGGCAGAAGCTCAGCCAGATCCGCCCCCTGAACCTGGGCCAGGCCAGTAGAATTTCCGGCGTCAGCCCCGCAGATTTGACGGCGCTGATGATCTATCTGGAGCGGGGCTGACGCCCGGGCTTCCAAAACGAGGTGACTCCTATTGATATTCCGACCCATTGATCTGGAGACATGGCCTCGCCGGGACGTGTTTGAACACTACCTCTCCGTCATCCCCTGTCAGTACAGCATGACGGTGAAACTGGATATCACCGACCTCCGGAAGCGCGGGCTGCCTCTCTATCCCACCATGCTCTACGCCCTGGCCCGGTCTGTGAACCGGCACGAGGAATTCCGCACCGCCTTTGACGGGGCGGGCCGGCTGGGTGTCTATGACCGGCTGGAGCCCTCCTATACGGTATTTCACCGGGACAGTGAGACATTTTCCTGCCTATGGACCGAGTATCGGGAGGACTACGGCGCCTTCTGTGCCGCCTGCCGAGAGGATCTGGCCGCCTATGGAGGGCGGCAGAGCTTTGAGGGGAGGCCCGGGACCCCGCCCAATGTGTTCAATGTGTCCATGGTTCCCTGGGAGAGCTTTGACAGCTTTCACCTCCACCTCTCCAAAGGGGACCGCTATCTGCTTCCTATATTCACCATCGGGAAGTTTTACGAGGCGGAAGGGCGGGTCTGGCTGCCCCTGGCCGCCCAGGTCCACCATGCCGTCTGCGACGGCTTCCACCTGTGCCGGCTGATCGGGGAGGTCCGGCAGTGGCTGGCGCAGCCCGGCCAGGGCGGACCGGGGGAGGCGCCCGGCTGCGGGGAGACCGCGCCGGGGCACAGTACGGCTCACGTCTGGGCACATAACGGCTACACCCTCCGCCCGGCCCGGAAGGAGGACGCGGAGGACTACTACCGCGCCGGATTTGATCCCCTGGACCCGGAGCTGGCCCGGCTCACCGGCAGCAGGGCGGAATACTCCCGGAAAGAAGTCGTGGACTTTTTCCTTGCCTGTGTGGACGACCCGGACCGCCGGGACTTTCTGCTGCTGGACCCCGCCGGACACATCGCCGGGGAGGCGGTGATCAACGAGATCGACTGGGAGAGCCGGTGCGCCAACTTCCGCACCGCCATCTTCCGCCCGGAGCACAGGGGAATGGGCTTGGGTACCTGGATGGTGCGCTTCGCCCGGGATTTTGCCTTTGGGGAACTGGGGCTCCACCGGCTGGAGCTGGACGTGTTTTCCTTCAACCCCCGGGCCATCCGGGCCTATGAGAAGGCGGGCTTCCGCCGGGAGGGGGCGCGCCGGGACGCCGTCCGGGACGGGGACGGGTGCGGCGACGACATCCTCATGGCTATCCTGGAAGAGGAGTGGCGGGAGATAGCGAAAGCAGACTGCGGCAGACGACGCTGATGTCAAGAAAAGAGGAATGAGTAACATGAGAATGATGCTGTCCATCCTTCTGTGCAAGCTCCTGCGCCTGGCGGGCAAGCTGCTGGGCCGGGGCAGTTCCCTGCCCGGGCAGTTCGCCCTGAAGGTGTGCCCCGACGTGCTGGGCCGGGTGAAGCTGCCCAGGCACATCATCGCCGTCACCGGCTCCAACGGGAAGACCTCCACGGTGGAGATGATTGCCGCCATCCTCACCGCTGCCGGGCGGCAGGTGGTGTACAACAAGGAGGGGTCCAACCAGATCGAGGGGGTGGCCACCCTGATCTTGTCCAACTGCACCCTGGGCGGAACGATGCGGGGGGACGTGCTGCTGCTGGAGAGCGACGAGCGCTATGCCCGCCACACCTTCCGCTGGTTCCACCCCACCCACTTCGTCATCACCAACCTGTACCGGGACCAGCTCACCCGCAACGGCCATCCCCAGTGGGTGTATGAGTCCATCCTGCCCGCCATCCACCCGGAGGAGACCCTGGTGCTCAACGCCGACGACCCCCTGGTGGCCTGCTTTGCCCGGGATCACGACCCGGAGAAGGTGAAGTGGTTCGGCCTGGAGGAGTGCCCGGTCAGCACCAGGGAGCACCACGGAGTGTACCACGACGGTCTGCGCTGCCCGGTGTGCGGCGGCAAGATGGAGTACGCCTGCTACCACTATGCCCACATCGGCCACTACCGCTGCACGGTCTGCGGCCACAGCCGGCCCCGGCCGGACTTTGCCGTCACCGACCTGGATCTGGTCCGGGGGCGGCTGACCATCAACGGCGGGGCGCAGCTGGAGCTGGCCTTCCGCAGCATCTACAACGTGTACAACATCCTGGCGGCCTGGTCTGTGTGCGCCCTGTGCGGCGTGGAAGAGCAGGTGATGGCTGGGGTCATCAATAACTATCTGCTGAAAAACGGCCGGATGGTCACCTTTACCCTTGGGGGGCACAAAGGCACCCTGCTCACCTCCAAGCACGAGAATTCCGTGGCTTACGACACCAACCTGGCCTACATCCAGGGCCTGGGCCAGCCCTGCGAGGTGATGGTCATTGTGGACGCCATCAGCCGGAAGTACTTCACCGGTGAGACCAGCTGGCTGTGGGACATTGACTTTGACCGGCTGGCCTGTGAGCATGTGCGCCGGGTGTGGCTGTGCGGGCGGTATGTGAACGACCTGGCCCTGCGCTTTGACTACACCCAGGTGCCCCAGGACAAGCTGGTGCTCCAGCCGGACATCCAGGCGGCGGCCCAGGCGCTGAAGGAGGAGGGGGACCTGCCCCTGTATGTGGTCACCTGCTTCTCCGACCGGGACAAGCTGCTGGACCTGACCCAGCGGGACTGAGGAGGGAAGGAACATGGAACTGACCATTGTGCATCTGTACCCGGACTGCATGTCCCTGTACGGGGAGTACGCCAATGTGGCGGTGCTGTGCCGCCACCTGGAGCAGCTGGGGGTCACGGTGCAGGTACGCACCCCCGGCCTGGACGATGAGCCGGACTTTGCCGGCGCCGGCTTTGTCTACATGGGGGCCGGCACCGAACGGGGACAGAAATGGGCCCTCACCGCCCTGCTGCCCCATGCCCAGACGCTGAAAGAGCTGCTGAGCCAGGGTGTCCCTGCCCTGTTCACCGGCAACGCCATGGAGCTGCTGGGGACCTGTGTCACCGATCAGGCGGGCAAGGCCTGGCCCTGCCTGGCCCTGGCGGACTATGCCACCGCCGAGACAGACCGGCGGGTGCCGGAGGATGTCATCGCCCACACCGCACTGTGGGAAGAGCCGGTGGTGGGCTTTATGAATAAGTGTTCCCACACCACCGGGGTGACCTCCCCCCTCTTTGACCGTCTCACCCTGGGGGAGGGCAATGAGAGAGAAAAGGGGCCGGAGGGCTATGTGTCCGGCAACCTCTTCGCCACTCACCTCACCGGCCCGGTATTGGTGAAGAACCCCGCCTTCCTGCGCCTGATGATCCAGCGGATCTTCCAGTACAACGGCTGGACCCTGCCGGAGACCCTCCCCTCCCTGCCCCACGAGGAGGAGGCGTATCAGGTCACCCTGAGGGAGCTGTCCGCCCGGGCGGGTGGCTGAGCGGGGTTCGGCGATACCGTGGCGAAAGGAAAAGGAAACCCAAACGTTACATTCTGAAATCAGAAATCGCTGGCGTTTTGGACCGCTGTCCTGTATGCTAAAACCATCCTGACAGACGAGGTGAGCGTTCATGAGTATGGGAAGCAAACTGGCCCAGGCCAGACGGAAGCACAATTTGACCCAGGAGCAACTGGCGGAGCAGCTGGGGGTCACCCGCCAGGCGGTGAGCCGGTGGGAGTCCGATGCCGCCTATCCGGAGACGGACAAGATCGTGCGCATGAGCCAGCTGCTGGAGGTGAGCTGTGACTGGCTCCTCCGGGACGGGGCGGACAGCCCGGAGGGCGCCGCGCCGGCGGCCAGCCCGGTCACCCGGCTGCTGGAGCAGGCGGCGGGGCGGCGGGTCCAGCTGGCCTTCTATGAGGATGAGGGCGCGCCCGCCTGTGACTGGTGCGTCATCCGGGAGTTTGACGGCGCCTGGGCCAACGTGGAATTTGTCAAGGAGAAGAAGGATCAGCGGGAGAGCCGGCTCATCCCCCTGTCCTCCATCCGCACCATCACCTTTGTAAAGGAAAAGGGGGATGCGTGATGGAGACGTTGGCGGTATTTGGCTTTTTTGCCTTTATCATCGTCCTGTTTCTGTGGAGCCGGGTGCAGCGGCTGGAACGGATCCTGCGGGAGAACGGCATCCGCCCCAAGGGCAGCGGTGACTTGTCCCGCCGCCTGGCGGAGATGACGGGCCAGACTGTCACCCTGTCTCTGCACAGCGACGGCTGGGACGTGAGCGGTCTCACCTGCCGGGTGCTGGACTGCGACGGAGAGTGGGCCCTGGTGCGGGCGGACGAGGGGAAGAAGAAGGAGCGGGACATGCTGCTCCGGCTGGACAGTGTGAAGAGTGTGAAAAAAACCTGATGCTCCGCCCCACAGGCGGAAGAAAACGGAGGGATCGTCATGAGCGAACCGTGGCTGGAGGTCACCCTGCCGGTGCCGGCTCAGGACCTGGACCGGGTGTGTGATATCCTCACCGCCAACGGCATGTCCGGACTGGTGGTGGAAGAGGAGGGGGAGTTCCTCCGCTTCCTGGAGCAGAACCGGCAGTACTGGGACTATGTGGACGAGGAGCTGGCCCGGCGGATGAAGGGGGCCAGCCGGGTGAAGTTCTATGTGCCGGACAACGAGGAGGGGCAGCGGCAGCTGCGGGCCTACCTCACCGGCCTGGAGCAGTATGAGCCCCAGATGGTCTCCCTCCGGGAGGAGGACTGGGCCACCTCCTGGCAGAAGTACTACCAGCCCATCCCCGTGGGAAAACGGATTTACATCGTGCCCGAGTGGATGCGGGGCCAGAGTGTGCCGGAGGGCCGGGCGCCACTGTATCTCAACCCGGGGCTCACCTTCGGGACCGGTTCCCATGCCACCACCCAGCTGTGCCTGGAGCTGCTGGAAGAGGAGGTGCGGCCCGGCTGCCGGGTGCTGGATCTGGGGTGCGGCTCCGGCATTCTGGCCATTGCCGCCCTGGCCCTGGGGGCGGAGCACGCCTCCGGGGTGGACATCGACCCCAAGGCGGTGGATGTGGCCTATGAAAACGCGGCCATGAACGGCATCGGCAGGGACCGGCTGGCGGTATACGCCGGCAATGTGCTGGGGGATGAGAAACTGGCGGCCAAACTGGAGCCGGGGCGCAACCGGGTGGTGCTGGCCAACATTGTGGCCGACGTGATCATCCCCCTGTCCGCCGCGGTGGAGCGGTTCCTCACCCCGGACGGGGTGTTCCTGGCCTCAGGCATCATCGACACCCGGGCGGATGAGGTGGCCGCCGCCGTGGAGAAAAACGGCCTGATCATCACCCGCCGGCTGGAGCGGTCCGGCTGGTGCGCCTTCCGGGCGGAGCGGCGGTGAAGCGGCTGTTTCTGATCGGCGGACCCATGGGGGTGGGCAAGACCGCCGTGGGCCGGGCGCTGCAGCGCCTGCAGCCCGGCAGCGTGTTCCTGGACGGGGATTGGTGCTGGGACGCCAATCCCTTCGCCGTCACGCCGGAGACCCAGGCCATGGTGCTGGAGAACATCCGCTTCCTGCTGGGGCAGTTCCTCCGCTGCTCCGCCTATGAGACAGTGATCTTCTGCTGGGTGATGCACCGGCAGGACATCCTCGACGGGATTTTGTCCGGCCTGGAGCTGGCCGGGGTGGAGGTGCGCAGTGTTTCCCTCACGGCCAGTCCGGCGCAGCTGCGCCAGCGGCTGGAGGGGGACGTGGCAGCCGGGGTCCGGCAGGCGGACGTGGTGGGACGGAGCCTGTCCTATCTGCCGCTGTTTGACGCGCTGGATACGGTCAAACTGGACACCACCGGCTGTACGCCGGAAGAGACGGCCCGCAGTTTGCTGGCGGCGGAAAAACGGACCGAGAGGACAGAACCGGAGACTTCCCTGTGAAGCTCCGGTTTTTTTGTTCCGGCAGAGGAAAATTCCGTATTTTCTCTTGTTTTGCGGAGGAAAGAATGATACTATGCTGACATGGACTAAATTTAACGGGGTGGGCTGCGGCGCAGCTGCCCGGAACAGGAGAGAATCAATATGGCGCTGAGAAGTTTTGAAACAGTGATTGAACGGGCGAAGGCCGCCGGTGTGAAGAACCGGGTGGTCATCGCGGGGGCGGATGCCGAAAATATTCTGCTGGGCGCGTTCCAGGCCCAGGATGCCGGATTTGCCGAGCTGACTCTGGTGGGTGAGGCGGGCAAGATCCTGCCCATGCTGGACCGGCTGGAGCTGAAGGACAAGCCTTACCGCCTGGTGGAGACCTACCCCGGAGACAATGTGACCCAGGTGGCCATCGAGCTGATCAACAAGGGAGAGGGCGATATCCTCATGCGGGGCAACGTCCAGACCCGGGAGTTCCTGATGCCCCTGCTGGACAGTCGCAACGGTCTGCGCACCAAGCGCCTGCTCACCCATATCGACCTGGTGACCATGCCGGAATATCCCAAGATGATAGCCATCGGGGACGTTACCGTCACCATCCAGCCCAACGTGGCCCAGAAGCGGGATATCATCAACAACATGGTGGACACCCTGCGCTATGCGGAGGATGAAAAGCCCAACATCGCCCTGCTGGCCCTGGTGGAGCAGCCCAGCTTCCATATGAAGGACACCATCGAGGCCTATGAACTGGTACAGGAGCACAGCCGCAAGCCCATTGCCGACTGTGAGCTGGTGGGCCCCATCTCCTACGATTTGATCATGTCCAAGGAGGCCGCCCGGCTGAAGAATTATGACTGCCCCATGTGCGGCGAGTTCGACGGCATTGTGGCCCCCTCCCTGCTGGCCGGCAACCTCATCGTCAAGGGCTGGCAGATGCATGCCCATGCCAAGACCTGCGGCGTGGTTGTGGGCGCCAAGATCCGTTGCGCCATCACCTCCCGCAGCGACTCCCCCGAGGTGGCCTTCAACTCCCTGGCCTTCTGCACCATCTTGCCGGCTCAGTGCCCTTACCTGTAAAAGATGAGGGTGTTTTTGAAAGGAAATCTGGAGCGATGTTTTTGTCGTTTACGATAGAATGTAGCTAGCAAGAAAAGTGGCTCTCGGATGCCAGTAAAACTCAAACAGGAAGTGCGTTAGAACATGTTCGGGCGTAGAAAAACAAGTGAACTGAAACCGCTGCTGGAAACGATAAGAGAACAAGTTAGTTTCATTGCACAAAGCGTGAATACGCAGAACGGGCTACAGCAGAAACTAAATGAATTATCCCAAAAAATAGATGAGCAGAATGAGAATAACCGGAAAATGCAGTTCAGTGCAGCGCAAGAGTTTGATCAGATGCGAAAAGCAATCAGCAGGCAGTCAGACTCCTTTGAAGATCTTCTCGATACCATCAGCGAACGAACACAGGAACTGGATGCATTGAGCGAGCAATTGAAAAATGCTCAAAAAAAGGAGCGCGCGTTATTACAGCTCAGTATTTGCTGCAGGGAACAGCTGGGGCTGATTCGGAATCAAATTCAGGATAACCAGGCATGGGCAGATCAATTTCGCATGATGGATGCTGATGCAGCAAAGTATCTGCATGCCGCTCATTTGCAGGAAATAGGGATGCCTGGAGAGACGGTGGACTTTGACCTTCATGAAGTAATCAAAGTCATTGATACACAGGAAGAGCGATTGTCAGGATGTGTGGCTGTCGTGTACCGCAGGGGGATGATTTATAATGGGGAAGTCCTCATGAAGGCACAGGTGGCGGCGTATAAAGGTAGAGGTATTGCAAGTGAATGATTTTATTATAGGCATTGATCTAGGAACAACCACGACAGAAGCCGCGATTTTTCGAAACGGAAAAGTGGAAATGATTCCATCATTTGATGGAGAAAAAGCAATCCCGTCCGCGGTTGGAATCGATGAAAGCGGGAATTTCATTGTTGGACAAAAGGCCAAGGCACAGTTTATCTTGTCGCCCGAGCGGACAGCCATAGAGATAAAGCGGAAAATTGGAACTTCGGAACAAATTCGTTTGGGAAAGAAGAACTATAGTGCGGCTGAATTATCTGCAAAAATTCTGGAATATGTAAAACGATACGCTGAAGAATATCTTGGTCAGCCCGTGAACCGGGCAGTAATATCTGTGCCAGCATATTTTGACGATATCCAACGTCGGGAAACGGCGGAAGCGGGAAGAATGGCCGGATTTGTTGTGGAGCGTATTATCAATGAACCGACCGCGGCTGCTCTCAGCTACGGGATTGGGCACTTACAGGAAAAAAGCCATATCCTTGTGTACGATCTCGGTGGCGGAACTTTTGACGTAACGGTCCTGGAGATGTTTGAAGGAGTGATGGAAGTTCTTGCCAGCAGTGGAGATAACCGTCTGGGTGGTAAGGATTTTGATGCCTGTTTGATCCAGTACCTAAAGGATACATTCAAAGAAAAGACTGGCGTGAGCTTGGACGGGAATGTTTTTGCAGAAGCAAGACTGAAAGAGGCAGCAGAGGCGTGTAAGATTGCATTGAGCACGGAGGAACGTGCAACGGTTCAACTGCCCATGTTGGCGGACAAAGGAAATACTCCGATGGGACTAGAAGAGACTATCACACGGGAGCAATTTGAGCAGTTGATTTGGGGAGAGCTGGAGAGAACCCGCGGTCCCATTGAGGTTGCACTATCTGACAGTAAAATTGCACCGCAGGATCTCGACATGATTCTTCTTGCGGGTGGTTCTACCAGAATCCCGTTGGTAAGCAAGTCTATTCATAAGATATTTGGGAAAGATCCATCTGAAGCAATTCATCCGGATTATAGTATTGCGGAAGGTGCAGCACTACAGGCAGCTATCATCAGCGGAGAAATAGATAATGATGACAGTATCATTTTGACAGATGTCAACCCATATACATTGGGAGTTTCTGCGATGGAAGGTCACGAGGCGGTAATGAGTGTAATCATTCCGCGCAATACGACAATACCCGTGACGAGGCACAACCTGTATATGACAGAATACTTTGGGCAGAGACGTGCAGAGATTGTTGTATTGCAGGGTGAACACAGAATTTCGAAGCTGAACCATGAAATCGGCCGTTTTACGATTCGGGATCTTCCTGTAAATATGACAGAAAGAGAAAAAATTGATGTTGCTTTCTCCTATAATTTGGACGGAATTCTTCAGGTCGCTGCGACCGTTGTCAGTACTGGGAAAGCAGCAACCGTTACCTATGATATGACCCAAACAGGTCCTAAAGAATATGAGGACGTAAGCGGATGGAAAACGTCCAGCATTGCCGCAGATTATAGGGCGACCATTCGACGCGGAGAGCGGGCGATGAAAAAGGCGAAGGAACTTGGTAGGGAGGAATTTGCAGCAGATATAAAAGAGCTCTTGTATGAACTAAAGTATGAGATTCTGCACGAAAACCAAGTAAAAGCAGACGAATGGGAAGAAGAACTTAGGGAATTGATTGATATTTGAGGGTTAAACGGAGAATGAAGCGAGAAGAAAATTTACATGTTTTGGGATTGGAAGGCGAAGTATCTCAAGATGAGATAAAGAGGGCTTATTTCCGAATGGTGCGCCGTCATCCGCCAGAGAAGGATCCTGAAATGTTTCAGAAAATCCGAAGTGCATATGAGGAACTGAATAGGCAGGATAAATCGAGAGATGACCTGTGGTATACAAAAATTAACAATGATGCGCCTCAGAACTCAATTGCACAGTGGTATTTGAAAAACATTAACGACATGTATGGAAAGAGCAACCTTGAAAAGGCAGCAAGGATTGCAGAAGAAGCAATCTCCCTGTTTGGGAAATATAGTTGTTTTGTGTTTCCGCTAGCCATCGCGCAGCGGGAATTGGGAGAGACCGGAAAAGCAATCAAGAACTTCGAGTATCTGGTGGAGAAGTTTCCGGAAGAACCGATGCTCCTGTATAATCTTGGTATCACACAGTGTATGCGAGGGTTTATCAACAAAGCCTGTGATACGTATGAAAAGTGTTATTCTCAGGGGTTTCGCAACACGGACTTTTTGCAGTCATATGCTTCCTGCTGTCTGGAAAAGAAAAATATTAAAAAAACAATAGCTCTCAGCCAAGAACTTCTTTCACTCTATCGAGAAGCTGGTTGGCAGAACCCAGATGAGGTCTTGATAGAATGCGGAAGATATCTAGTTGCAGCAGTTCTGAGCTCTGTCAAAGAATTAAGTCTGGCGAAAGAAGAGGTAATACAAGCGATAACAGCGGTTCGTTACCGCTTGGAAGACCACAAAGGGAAACTGTTGGACGTTGTGCTAGCACCGACCGTGGTGCCAGGAATGATGGGAAACTTCGATAAAAAATCGCCAAAAGTTTCCTTTGAGATGGCCTATAAAGTAACGCGAGATCTTTTTGACCTTGCTGTGCAAATGCTGAGAAATGACGCTTGGCAGATCATACTAACGCAGAGAGTCAGAGGATATGCTCTTGATTACGACAAAAATCTGTCGGAGGAGTTCAAGTCGTTTGCGGAGGTTTTCTATGATGATTTTGGGGGAGAAAGTGATGATCCGAGCTTTCTGCGATTTTTGCTGTTGGAATTAGAATTGTGCATATTGGAAGATTGGCCGGAAAGCAGGAAAAGCGCACAGGAATTTGAGGAAAAATATCCTGAGGCATATGAAAAGATAAAACCCTTTATAGAGATAATGGAGCATAGGTCAAACGCGGAATGGACACGGACTACGTTGCTTCAGGAATATGTTCGTCTAGAGAAATACTATGAGGGAACCTATTTTATAAAACATCCGGAGTATCAGAGAGTGCAAAAACAGATCTGGGACAGCAACGCGAATGGACCCATTCATAAAAAGGGAAAGAAGATCGGTCGGAATGACCCGTGCCCCTGTGGGAGCGGCAAAAAGTACAAGAAGTGTTGTGGCCGATTTGAGTGATCCGGCCTTTTGAAGGGAAACGAATCGGCAGCACGTACAATATCTGGCTGGGTGCGGGTCAAAGAGAAGGGGCACATCCCGACCAACCCAGAGACGCACATCATCAAGAGCGGCACGGTGTCCCGACAGGCCGGACGGTACTACGTCTCCGTCCTGGTGGAAGAACCAGACAGGGAGAAGCCGGAGCTGACCGAGGGCGGTCTTGGCATAGACCTGGGCGTGAAAGACCTTGCTTCCATCGGCAATGGTCAGAAGTTCCGGAACATCAATGAAACGGCCCAGTTGAAGAAACTGGAGAAACGTTTGAAGCGTGAACAGCGCCGTCTTTCGAGGAAATACGAAAATTTGAAGCGGCGAACAAAAACTTTGAAAGGAGAAACTACTCGACGAAACATCCAGAAACAGGTTCAGAAGGTGCAGGGACTTCATCAGCGCCTTGCCAACATCCGCACAGACTACATCAACAAGTGTGTGAGTGAGATAGTGAAAACCAAGCCGTCTTACCTTACCAATGAGGATTTGAACGTGTCTGGCATGATGAAGAACAAGCACCTGCCCAAAGCCGTAGCAAGCCAGAAATTCCGGGAGTTCCGTGAGAAACTGGAAGTGAAGTGCAAGGCTATGGGCATTGAACTGAGAGACACAACAGCCTATCAAATCGCATAGTCAAGCGGATATAGGCGTGTACCGATGGCTGGTCGGGAATTAACGGCTGTGGAGTGTACCAGAACTTGTGAGTAGCGTGCCGCAAGGCCGCGAAAGCATACACGATGAAGCAGCAAGGGGCAGCCGCGAGGTCCCCAAGTCTCAATGTGGATGTTTGTCCATATTTTGAGTAGCAGGAATCATCCATGAAAAAAGGGATTGCCGTCAGCGTGTTTGTCCTGGGGATAGCCATGACCTGCGCCAGCATCGCCGTGCTGACCCTGGGTGCGGTGGGGATGAGCGGTGCCCGGCCCCGCCCCCGGCGACGGAGGCTTTCCGAGCTCCGGAAAAGGCGTTAAAGCCGAGAGAGGTCGACTCCGGGCTTTTTTCGGGGCGGAAGAGCGGAGTCAGAGGTTCCGATAGGAGCACCTCTCCACGGTGCATTTGATGATATTTCCGAAAAACTGTTGACAAATCCTGTTCCGATGGATAAGATAAGAAAGTTCAATGGCTTTGAGCAGGACGAGTACCCGGTTCGAACCCCTCAGAGAGCCGCTTGCATGGTGCGAGAGCGGCGGGGCAACTCCGGCGAAGATCCCCTGTGAGCTGCGGACCCAACGGGCCTATGGCCCCAGTAGGCTCCGCCGGGTGTTCCCGTTACCGAACCGTCGAGGGGCCGTGCTTCTGTGCACGGCAACGAGAGTGGTACCGCAGAGGTCAGGCGCCTTTGTCTCTCACGGAGAGGCAAAGGCGTTTTTTTCGCCCCGGGAGGTGAAGAAAACATGGACCGTGGAGAGACCTTGGCCCGGTTGGATGAATTGGGGATCCACTATCGCCTGCTGACCCACCCCGCCGTCCACACCATCCAGGCCATGGAGGAACTGGGGCTGGAGGGTGGAGAATGGGTGGTGAAAAACCTGTTCCTGCGGGATGATAAGAAGCGGCAGTACTTTCTGGTCAGCCTGCAAAAGGACAAGTCCGCTGACCTGAAGAACTTGCGCGCGCGGCTGGGCTCCCGGCCGCTGAGCTTTGCCTCCCAGGAGGACTTGAACGCCAGATTGGGCCTGTCTCCCGGCGCGGTGACTCCGCTGGGCATCCTGGCAGATGAGAGCCATTCGGTGACTGCGGTCCTGGATGAGGACATCCGGGCCTTCCCGGAGGTGGGCGTCCATCCCAATGACAACACCGCCACGGTATTTCTTACGCCCCGGGACCTGGAGCGGGCGGTGACCGCAGGCGGAAACCCTCTGCTCTGGCTGACGCTCTGAACGCCGGTCCAGACTGTGCCCACAACGCGACATCTCAGAATTGATGATATAAAAAAACAGGAGGAACCAAGAACATGGACTATAACCAGACCGTCCATCTCCCCCAGACCGACTTCCCCATGCGGGCAGGGCTGCCCAAGCGGGAGCCCGAACTGCTCAACGGGAAGTGGGAGGTGGAGACCTACCACAAGCTGATGAAGAAGAATGAGGGCAAGCCTAAATTTGTCCTCCATGACGGCCCTCCCTACGCCAACGGCCACATTCACATCGGCACTGCCCTGAACAAGATCCTCAAGGACATCATCGTCAAGTACAAGAACATGACCGGATTCCAGGCCCCCTATGTCCCCGGCTGGGACACCCACGGCCTGCCCATCGAGTCCGCCATCCTCAAGGACAAAAAGATCAAGCGGGACGAGCTGTCCGACGCGGAGTTCCGGGACAAGTGCCGGGACTTTGCCCTGAACTTTGTGGACATCCAGCGCAGCGAGTTCCAGCGCCTGGGTGTCATCGGCGACTGGGAGAATCCCTACCTCACCCTGAAGCCCGAGTTTGAGGCCAAGCAGATTCAGATCTTCGGCAAGATGGCGGAGAAGGGCTATATCTACAAGGGCATGAAGCCGGTGTACTGGTGCCCCGCCGACCAGACCGCTCTGGCGGAGGCGGAGATCGAGTACGCGGACGACCCCTGTACCACCCTGTTCGTCAAGTTCCCCGTCCGGGACGATCTGGGCAAGCTGGGGCAGTACTGCGAGCTGAGCAAGCTCTACTTCGTGATCTGGACCACCACCCCCTGGACCATCCCCGGCAACATGGCCATCTGCGTCAACCCGGAGTTCGACTATGTGCTGCTCCAGGTTCCCAACGGCGAGGTGTATATCCTGGCCCAGGAGCTGGCCCAGAGCGTGTGCAAGGCCGCCGGCATCGACTGCGCCGCCTGCACCGTGCTGGCCACCCTCAAGGGCGCTGAGTTCGAGCTCATGGCTGCCAGGCACCCCCTCTTTGACCGGGACAGCGTCATTCTGTGCGGCGACCACGTCACCCTGGATGCCGGCACCGGCTGCGTCCACACCGCACCCGGCTTCGGCGCCGACGACTTCAACATCTGCCGGGCCTATGACGCGGCGGGCAAGACCCACATCGGCGTGCCCGTGCCGGTGAACGCCAAGGGCGTCATGACCGACGAGCGGTATAACGGCCAGTTCTATGCCAAGGGCAATGAGATGGTGGTGCAGGACCTGGAGGCCGGGGGCTTCCTGCTGGCCAAGGAGAACATCACCCACTCCTACCCCCACTGCTGGCGGTGCAAGAACCCCATCATCTACCGGGCCACCGAGCAGTGGTTCTGCTCCGTGGACGCCATCAAGGACGCGGCGGT
>CALWXG010000060.1 GCA_944385435.1 uncultured Oscillospiraceae bacterium | reverse complement strand
ATTCAGAACATAGAGACCTGTCTAAAACTGGGGGGACTAAAAACGTTTTGTGTCCATAGCTATGGGTATATTATACTGCGCACGGCCATCCGCCCCCAAAATTCAATTTTTATAACTTTTCCGTTGGTATATGACCTTGTCTGTTCCAATTGTATATTACGGATATACTGATCACTCATCACGGCCAAACTGATCACCTGTCACGGCCCATCTGATCATCTGTCACGAAAATTCAGATCACTGAACTAAGGATAGCTGGGGACCTAAGTCATTCCGTGGGATCTGGGAAGTGCTGAAAACGCCGGCAAAAAAGAGGCTTCGGCCATGATAGTGGGAACGCATCCCGATTGCCAGGCACCCACATGCAGCGCTTATAGATTCTGAGCCGGAGGCATACGGCACCAGCCACCGCCGCAGGCGGGGACTCTTGACCGCACGGAGAAAAGTGCTACACTGGGCTGCTCGACGGCCTGGCGCTCTCTTCTGCGCGCTCATGAGTTCTTCGCCGTCGGCATATTTTTGCCCAGCGCTTTTCGAGGTGCTGTCAAGAGTGGCGGCCATTGATTGCTCCGTGCCAGTTCTCTGGGCCTATCCAACAATTGATTGGCTCCAATTTAAGGGGTACATAATCCACCTGCACCACCTAAACGGGGAGTTGCCACCAAAACTGTAGTTTTACCCGCGGTGCGGAACAATTCCAGGAAACCACGAGAAAGCGATGAGAAATGATCAAGCTCACAATTATATGCCTTAAGACTTCCTGGCATCGCCTTGGAACTGGAGAAAAGGCTGATTACAATGCCTGAGATGTGTACCTATATCTGCGATAACCACCACGCATGGTCTAGAAGGGCGCAACCGGTGCAGGAAAATCCTATAGCGAATGCACTTGGTATCGCTCATACAGGCATCTCTATCAGGTCCGCTACGTCTGGATGCCTGATCGGTTGGATGAATACGCGGTTGCCAAAAGCATGCATGCCCAGAGCAACCTGCAACCTGAAAGGGGCGCTGATCCTTACACTCAGTACGATGTAGACGCCTGGTACTACCGCATCGACTGCGTCCGTGCCGGGGCGAAGAGAACGCTGTCGCTGAAGACATCCTGGGTGTGCCTTTTGAAGCAATGGAGCAAATGTGGAAGCAGAAGCCGGTGATCTCGCCTCCGTGATCACTGATCTAAAACACCGTAACAAGTGATCTATTTTTCCGTGAACGATGATCTATTCACGCGTAATATACACCAATTTGCCCACTTTCCCTCACTCCTGGAAACCAAGGTTTCCGCACATTCCGCCGCCCTCTGTGGCAGGTTGCGTGGTCAGGCGATGACAGCAGGCTTCACGATCTGACCGTTTGCACAAAGGTGGTCAGAGCATCCGGCACCTTAAAGACATCTGCAAGACCGCCTACAAGGTGCGAGTCCGTTTGAATAAGGCCAGCACCGGAACCATGGGTGACAACATCAAGCGTATGCTCAAAAACGAGAGATGCAAAGGCGCACCCTCTGCGGCATGGGCGTGAGCCGGCTCCAGAGGGTCATTTTCATTTGCCCAGAAGTGTATACCCAGTGGGCCCGATTTTAAAGACCCGAGGCGTGTTCAAAGCCTCCCTGCCGGGAAAATTCAAGAATTGGATGGGCGGTGGACTCGATGACCTGCTGATACCGGGCAATTTCATCGGCTGTAAAGCCCTGAATGTCCTCCCAGCGGTAGCTGGGCAGGAAACAGTATGCGTGATGAAAGCCATCTTGGGCATCCGGCTTCTCAATATACACCTTGACTTCACCATTCTGGAGCATCTCTGAGTGGACGATTTCGGTATCACCATCGATTTGAAGAAATGGATACATCATGGACAGACACCTCCTGGAACGATGGACTTGCAACCTTCTGTATGCAGTATACCAAGAAAGTGCAGAAAAGAACGGCTCTTTTCACTTCTTCGTGAAGCAGCCCTGCGCTCAGCTCAATATCCGTTGACTTTTCCCCGGTTCCTGGTATATACTGACGGAAAACAAATCCGCCCGGAGCCGGGCCGTCCGGTTCCATGCGGAAGTTCCCAAGGGAGGGATTGAAATGGAGGACGTGAAACTGCCCCACGACCACGGCCAGCAGCTGGAGCACATGCTGGAGCGGGTGCCCAGCCTGGACGACTTCCAGACGGTGGCCGACATCTTCAAGCAGCTGGGCGACGGGAGCCGGGTGCGCATCTTCTGGATTCTGTGCCACTGCGAGGAGTGCGTGATCAACCTCTCGTCCATGGTGAACATGAGCAGCCCCGCCGTCTCCCACCATCTGCGCCAGCTGAAAACCAGCGGGCTGATCGTCAGCCGCCGGGAGGGCAAAGAAGTCTACTACAAGGCCGCCCAGACCCAGCAGGCGCGGCTGCTGCACCACATGATCGAGGCCCTGGTGGAGATCACCTGTCCCTCCGCGTAATCCCCTTCCCCTGCGCCGGGCCAGGCCCGCAGGGGCACCATTTTCTTGCAAGGAGTATCCCCATGGTTCAGATTCTGCTCTTCATCATCCTGCTCACCCTGATCACCGGGGTGGGCGGCCTCGCCTTCGGCGGCGTGCTGGCCACCCTGTTCAAACGGGAGTCCCCCCGGGCCACCAGCCTGCTGCTCTCCTTTACCGCCGGGCTGATGCTGTGCATCGTGTCCTTCGACATGGTCCCCGAGGCCATGGAGGCCACCAGCACCTATTACCTGCCCCCGGTGTTCCTGGTGGCCGGCTTTGCCATCACCTTCCTGCTCAACTGCTGGATCGACAAGAGCGCCCACCACGACGACGGGCGCGGCGACCATCAGTGCGCCTGCGGCCACCACGATCTGCACACCGCGGGCATTGTCCTGGCCGCCGCGGTGGCTCTGCACAACATGCCCGTGGGCATGGCGGTGGGCACCACGGTGGCCGCCGCCGGCATCAGCTATGCCAGCGTCCTGGCCGCCGTCACCATCGGACTGCACAACATCCCCGAGGGCATGAGCATCGCCGTCCCCCTGCTCCACGACGGCTCCAAGGCCCGCAGTGCCATCGCCGTGGCCGCCCTCAGCGGCCTGCCCACCGTGGCCGGCGCCCTGATCGGCTACTTCATCGGCAGCCATACGCCGCTGGCCCTGGCCATCATCATGAGCATCGCCGGAGGCGCCATGCTGTACGTGGTCTTCTTCGAGCTGCTGCCGGAGGCCTACCGCCAGTGGCGCTCCAAATGGGCCATCCTGGCCACGGTGGTTGGCTTTGCCCTGGGCGTGCTGCTGATCTTCGGCCACAGCCACGTCCACGTCCACTGAAAAAAATCCCCTGCGGGACGATGTGCGCATCGCTCCGCAGGGGATATCTCTCCGCCGGAACGGTGCCGTTCCGGCTCTTTTTTATTTGCCCAGCTCCTGATTGCGCCGCCAGGCCGCCAGCACCGCGTCCAGCACGGCGCCCCGGAATCCGGAGCGCTCCAGTGCGGCCACGCCGGCGATGGTGGAGCCGGCAGGGGAGCACACCTCATCTTTGAGCACCCCGGGGTGCTTTCCGCTCTCCAGGGCCATGGTGCAGGTGCCCAGCACCGTCCGGGCCGCGTACTCCAGGGCCTGCTTCCGGGGCAGGCCCGCCGTCACGCCGCCGTCCGCCAGCGCCTCCAGGAACAGGCACACGTAGGCCGGCCCGCAGCCGGCCAGGGCGGTGAAGGCGTCCATCTGGTTCTCCCCGATGCGGGTCACCAGCCCGGCCCTGGCCAGGATGGTCTCCACCCCGGACAGAACCTCCTCCGGCACCTCAGGCCGGGCGCACAGGGCCACCACCCCCTGCCCCACGCCCACGCAGGTGTTGGGCATCAGGCGCACCATGGGGATGTCGTATCCCGCGCTGCCGGCAAACCGGGCCAGATCGTCCAGCACCACTCCCGCGGCGATGGAGACCAGGATCTTCTCCTCCCCGGCCTCATGGCAGCGGCGCAGCACCGGGCACAGGGCCTCCACCACGCCGGCCATCATCTGGGGCTTGACGCACAGGAACACGTACCGGGCCGCCTCCACCGCCGCCTGGTTGCCCGGCACTGCGGTGCACCCCAGCTCCCGGGCAAGGTCCTCCGCCTTTTCCGGCAGGTAGTCGGCCATCACCACTTCCTCCGGCCCCACGGCCCGGCAGGCCGCCCTGGCCAGGGCGCCGCCCATATTTCCCGTTCCGATAAATGCAGCAGTTTTCACTGTGACCCCAGCTTTCCTTGGTATTTGCTCCTATCCTATCACAGCGAGCCACCGGTCCGCAAGCTGATTTTACTTCAGCAGGGAGCGGTTGATGGCGCACAGGATGGCCCGCAGGGAGGCCCGGTTGATGTTGTGGCTCTTGCCCACGCCGAACACGTCCTCCCCCCTGGGGTTCTTCAGGTGGATGTAGCACACCGCCTGGGTGTCGGAGCCGCTGGAGATGGCGTGCTCCTGGTAGTCCACGAACTGGTAGCCGTCGATGGCCCCCTCCGGCAGGTTGTGCAGGGCGTTGAAGAAGGCGTCGATGGGGCCGTTGCCCTCGCCGCTGACCGCCTGGTCCCGGCCCTGGTATCCGATCACGCCCTGGAACTTCACCCAGCTGGCGTCCCCGTGGTGGGAGTCCTCCTGGAAGCTGTGGCGCACCAGCTGATAGGTCTTGGGCACGGACAGGTACTCCCGGTCAAACAGCTCAAAGACCTGCTGGGCCTTGAGCTCCTTGCCCACCCGGTCGGTCTCGTGCTGCACGATGGCGCCGAACTCCGCATGCATGGCCTTGGGCAGGTCGTAGCCGAACTCATGCTGCATGACAAAGGCCGCGCCGCCCTTGCCGGACTGGGAGTTGATGCGGATGATGGGCTCGTACTGCCGGCCCACGTCCGCTGGGTCGATGGGCAGATAGGGCACCTCCCACATGTCGCTGCCGCTCTCCTCCATATAGCGCACGCCCTTGCTGATGGCGTCCTGGTGGCTGCCGGAGAAGGCGGTGAACACCAGCTCGCCCACATAGGGCTGCCGCTCCCCCACCTTCATCTTGGTGCACCGCTCGTACATCTCCCGGATCTTGTTGATGTCGTGGAAGTCCAGGTGCGGGTCGATGCCCTGGGTCCACATGTTCATGGCCAGGGTGACCATGTCCACGTTGCCCGTGCGCTCGCCGTTGCCGAAGAGGGTGGCCTCCACCCGCTGCGCCCCGGCCAGCAGGCCCATCTCCGTGGTGGCCACGCCGGTGCCCCGGTCGTTGTGGGGGTGCAGGGAGATGATGGCCCGCTCCCGGCCGGGCAGCTTGCGGATGAAGTACTCCAGCATGTCGGCAAACTGGTTGGGCATGCAGTTCTCCACCGTGGTGGGCAGATTGAGGATCACCGGCTTGTCCGCGGTGGCGTGGAGGTGGTCCAGCACCGCGGCGCAGATCTCCGCGGCGTAGTCCATCTCGGTGCCCATGAAGGACTCGGGGGAGTACTCGTAGCGCAGGTTCATCCCCCCGGCAATCACCGGCTGGGCCATCTCATAGATCAGGTCGGCGGCGTCGGTGGCGATCTTGGTGATGGCGTCGCAGTCGGCGTGGAACACCACCTTGCGCTGGAGGGTGGAGGTGGAGTTGTAGAAGTGCAGGATCACGTTTTTCGCCCCGTCGATGGCCTCGAAGGTGCGGCGGATCAGGTGCTCCCGGGCCTGGACCAGCACCTGGATGGTCACGTCGTCGGGGATGTGCCCGCCCTCGATCAGCTCCCGGCAGATCTCATACTCCGTCTCGGAGGCGGAGGGGAAGCCGATCTCGATCTCCTTCACGCCGATGTCCACCAGGGTGTGGAAGTACTCCAGCTTCTCCTGGAGGTTCATGGGGTCGATGAGGGCCTGGTTGCCGTCCCGCAGGTCCACAGAACACCAGACCGGCGCCTTCTCAATCACCTTGTCCGGCCAGGTGCGGTGTTCAATGGGCTGGGGCTGGAAGGGGATATACTTTTCAAATCCTGGTTTCACGTTCATGCTGGCTCCTCCTTTAATCGTGCGGGGGACGAAAAAAACGCCCCCGACTCAAACTCGTCAGGGGCGTAAAACTCTTACGCGGTACCACCCTTATTCCGCCCGGGGTTGCCCACGGGCGCTCCACGGCCTCCAACAAGGCCTTGACCTGTAACGGGATCACCCGTCCGTCCCTACTGGGCTGCGCGGTTCGGGGCGGCGGCTCCGGGGCCAGTATCCGCACGGCTCTCCGCACCGGCTCGCACCTGCCGCCGGCTCTCTGAAGCGGACGCATCCATGCCTTCTTCCCATCTGCGCCTTTGATTGTCCTCTATTCTATCGGAGTCTCGCAGTCTTGTCAAGGCCCGGAATCAGAATTTTAGCGTTGACAAACCACTGCCGATATGGTAAGATAACATTCGCATCTGAGTTGCTGATCCATGAGGAGAGATGTCCGAGTGGTTTAAGGAGCCGGTCTTGAAAACCGGTGACCCGCAAGGGCCGTGGGTTCGAATCCCACTCTCTCCGCCAAATAAATACCGCTGTTTACAGCATCGATATTCTGCCTGCGGAAGTACCCAAGAGGCCGAAGGGGCTCCCCTGCTAAGGGAGTAGGTCGGGAAACCGGCGCGAGGGTTCAAATCCCTCCTTCCGCGCCACGCAAACCCTGGAATCGCAACGATTCCAGGGTTTCTTTTCATTCCCGCCGCAAGGAGGCTCCGTCTGTCATGCAAACGAATCATGGCGCGCCGGCCGGGAGAACCGCCCCGGATCTGGGCACCGGCAGCATCGGCCGGCTCCTGTTCCGGCTGGCCGTCCCCGCCATCATCGCCCAGGTCATCAACGTCCTCTACAACATGGTGGACCGGATGTACATCGGCCACCTGCCGGGCATCGGGGACACCGCCCTCACCGGGGTGGGCGTCTGCTTCCCCCTCATCACCGCCATCTCCGCCTTCGCCTATCTGGTGGCCATGGGCGGCGCCCCCCGCGCCTCCATCTTCCTGGGCAAGGGGGACAAGGACACCGCGGAGCGGATCCTGGGCAACTGCGCCACCGCCCTGGTGGCCATCGGCCTGGTGCTCACCGCGGTCTTCCTGCTCAGCGGCTACACCCTGCTGGGCATCTTCGGCGCCTCCCCGGACACCATCGGCTATGCCTGGGAGTACTTCCGCATCTACCTGGTGGGCACCATCTTCGTGCAGCTGTCCCTGGGGCTCAACGCCTTCATCAACGCCCAGGGCTACACCGTCGTGGGCATGCTCACCGTGGTCATCGGCGCGGTGCTCAACATCATCCTGGACCCCGTCTTCATGTTCGCCCTGGACATGGGCGTGGCCGGCGCGGCGCTGGCCACCATCCTGTCCCAGGCGGTCTCCGCGGCGTTCACCGTGTGGTTCCTGTGCAGCCGCCGCAGCTACCTGCGCCTGAAGCGGGTCAATCTGCGCCCCGCCGCCCGCATCCTGCTCCCCAGCCTGGCCCTGGGGCTGTCCCCCTTTGTCATGCAGCTGACGGAGAGCGTCATCTCCATCTGCTTCAACACCCAGCTGCGGCTGTACGGAGGGGATGTGGCCGTGGGGGCCATGACCATTCTCTCCAGCGTCATGCAGTTCTCCATGCTCCCCCTCCATGGCCTGACCCAGGGCGCCCAGCCCATCACCAGCTTCAACTACGGCGCGGGGAAGATCGACCGGGTGGTGCGGACCTTCCGCGTCCTGCTCATCGCCTGTCTGGCCTATTCCACAGCTCTGTGGGCCATCTGCCAGTTCGCGCCCCAGCTGGTCATCGGCATCTTCACGCCCCCGGCCGGCACGCTGGGCCAGTACACCCGGCTGGCGCTGCGCATCTACATGGCGGCCAGCCTGCTCTTCGGCGCCCAGATCGCCTGCCAGCAGACCTTCGTCGCCCTGGGCAAAGCCGGGGTCAGCCTGTTCCTGGCTGTGCTGCGCAAGATCCTGCTGCTGGTCCCCCTGATCTTCCTGCTCCCCCGGGTGCTCCCCGTCTCCCGGGACACCGCGGTCTTCCTGGCCGAGCCCGTTGCCGACACCCTTGCCGTCCTCACCACCTGCACCCTGTTTGCCGTCGTGTTCCGGCATCTCGTGCGCGGCTGGCACGCCGATCCTTTGAGACACTGAACCCCACCGCGGGCAAAACAACAGCCGGCAGGAGACCTGCCGGCTGTTGTTTTGCGTATGGATTTGATGCAGGCGCTTACTCCTGCTCCCAGTTGTGCCACACGTTCTGCACATCATCATTCTCTTCCAGAATGTCGATGAGCTTCTCCATGTTCTGCACGTCCTTGGGGTCGCTCAGGGCCACATAGTTCTGGGGCACCATCTCAATTTTGGCGGACAGGAAGGTGTAGCCCTTCTCCTCCATGGCGGAGAGCACGGAGGCAAAGTCGTCGGGGGCGGTGTAGAGGGTAAAGCACTCCTCCTCCGCCTCGAAATCAGAGGCGCCGCAGTCCAGGGCATCCATCATGGTGGTGTCCTCGTCCAGGTCCTCCCGCTCGATCACCAGCACGCCCTTCTGGTCGAAGGACCAGGACACGCAGCCGGTGGCGCCCAGGTTGCCGCCGAATTTGTCGAAGTAATGGCGCACGTCAGAGGCGGTGCGGTTGCGGTTGTCGGTCAGCGTCTCCACAATGACGGCCACGCCGGAGGGGCCGTATCCCTCGTAGGTGATGGCCTCGTAGTCGTTGGAGTTGCCGGAGCCCAGCGCCTTTTCAATGGTGCGCTTGATGTTGTCGTTGGGCATATTGGCCGCCCGGGCCTTGGCCACCACGGTGGCCAGACGGGCGTTGTTGTTGGGGTCCCCGCTGCCGCCGGTCTTCACCGCCACAATAAGTTCCCTGGCAATCTTTGTGAAGACCTGGGAGCGCTTCGCGTCCGCGGCGCCCTTCGTCTTCTGAATGTTATGCCATTTGGAATGTCCTGACATGGATAAATCGTTCCCTTCGTTCTGATGTAATCACAGTCACTGGCTGAAAAATCGTCAAATAGTATATCACGATTTCCGGCCCAATTCAAGGGGCAGTTTGATCGTTCTCTACCGGCCGGCGGGCCGCGCCTGCGCCGTGCCGTCGTCCCCGGGCTCCGGAACCGCTGTCAGGTCTTCCCGCTTTACAGCGCCTGACTCCCAGAGCAATGCCAGCAGCTGCTCCCCGCCGTCGCGGGGGAGTTCCAGCCTGTGCGTCCACAGGCGCAGGCCCCCCGTCTCCGGCCGGGGACCGTACAGGCGCAGCACACTTCCCTGCTCCGGCCCGCCCGGGCCGAAGGCCGCCGTCACGTCTGCGGGCAGATCCGGCGGCAGCACGGGAAGGCCCCACTGGCGCTGTAGACGGCGGGCGTACGCCTCTCCCTCCCCCGGCACCTGGATCCGCAGGGCCCGCACCGCCCGGCACAGCCGCTGGGCGCACCGCTCCAGCTCCGGACACAGCCAGGGCCCGCTCAGCGCCACCCGGCCCTGCTCCGGCGGCTTCCCGGCCCGGCGCAGGGCAGCCAGCACCAGGGTATCCGCCGCCGCCCGGTACAGGGGCAGCACCTCCACCGGGCGCAGGGCGGTGAGCAGCGCGGCGTAGGGGAACGCCTCCGGGAGCACCACCCGGCCCGCCCCGGCCCAGAGCATCTGCCGTTCCAGCCTGGCCAGCCGTCTGGCTGCCGCCCGGGGCGGTTTTCCCGGTGGCACCCGGAGCACCCCGGTGAGCAGCGTCAGGTTCCCCAGATACTCCACCGCCAGCCCGCTGCGCCCCTTTTCCTGCCGGTACACAATTCTGCCCACCATGGCGACACCCCTTTTTTAGACATATGCGGGGGAAGTGTCAAACATGACGTTGCATTTTCCGGCAGAACTGCTATAATGTCTTGCTGGACAGGATTTCAGCGTATTTTTCCGGGATTCCCTCCTTTTTTCGAATCCCGGATCCTTTTTCCGTCAGGTCCCCGGCCCGGTGGGGCGCGGGGCCTGACGTCCCCCCGTCTTCCCCTTATTCTTTCACATGTGGAGGTCTTTTCATGGCGATCAAAATCACTTCAGACAGCACCTGTGACCTTTCTCCGGAACTGCTGGCCCGGTATGACATCACCCTGACGCCCCTCTATATCACCCAGGACGGAAAGACCTGCCGGGACGGCATCGACATCCACCCCGAGGATATTTTCGCCCACGTGTCCGCCGGCGGCAGCCTGCCCACCACCTCCGCGGTGAACATCGCGGACTACCAGGAGGTGTTCAGCCGGTACGCCGGGGAGTATGACGCCGTCATCCACTTCAACATCGGCCAGGAGTTCTCCGCCTGCCACCAGAACGCCTGCATCGCCGCGGCGGACTATGACAACGTCTATGTCATCGACTCCCGGAACCTGACCGTGGGCCAGGGCATCCTGGTGCTGGAGGCCGCGGAAGCCGCCGCCCGGGGGGAGGCCGCCCCGGACATCGTCTCCGGCATCCAGGCCCTGATCCCGAAGGTGGACACCACCTTTATCCCCAACAGCTTGGACTACCTGGCCAAGGGCGGGCGCTGCTCCTCTGTGGTGGCGCTGGGCGCCAATCTGCTCAAGCTCAAGCCCTGCATCGTCCTGGCCGACGGCAAGATGTCGGTGGGAAAGAAATACCGGGGCGTCTTCGACAAGATCCTGCCGGACTACATCCGGGACCAGCTGGACGGCAAGGACTTCCGCACAGACCGGTGCATCATCGTCAGCGCCGCCGTCCAGCCGGACACGCTGGCCGCGGTGCGCGCCGCGGTGGCGCAGTACGGCTTCGGCGAAATTCTGGAGGCCAGGGCGGGGTGCACCATCTCCTCGCACTGCGGGCCCAACACCCTGGGCTTCATCTTCGTGCACCGTTGAATCCCCCCCAAGGCAAAAGGGCCTGCCGGATCCGGCAGGCCCTTTTACTTTACATCTGTTCCAGGATCAGCTCTTCCGCCGCCTGCAGCTGGTTGTCCTCACTCTGGGACAGCTCCAGCTCCAAATCGGGGACAATCCCCACGCCGATGAGGGAATTGCCCTGGCCGGTGCAGTAGGTGGCCGTGGACAGGCCCAGCCCGCCGCCGTTGAGCATGGGGAAGGTGAGCTGGGAATACCCCTTTCCGGAGGTCCGCTCCCCCACCACCGGGGAGCCCTGGAATTCCTTCAGCTCCGCCGCCAGCAGCTCCGCCGCCGAGTAGGTGTCCCCGTTCACAAGGCTCACCATGGGCACGTCCACGCACTGCTCGTCAGACTCGTATACGCTTTGGAAGCCCCAGCGGGGATCCTGCCGGAACACCGGCCCCTCGGGCAGCAGATAGTCCAGGATGGCGGTGAGCTCGGAGATGTATCCGCCGGGGTTGCTGCGCAGGTCGATGATCAGCCCCTCCGCCCCCTGTTCCAGAAGGGCGTCCACCTCCCCCCGGAAGCTGTCCGCCGCGCCGGAGTAGAAGTTGGTCAGGCGGACATAGCCCACATGCTCCTCCAGCATCTCCCCGCTGGCAGAGGGGGTGCTCAGGCTGGCCCGGGTACAGGTCACGGTCCGGATGGTCCCGTCCTCCCCCAGCAGAGTCAGCTCCACCTGGGTGCCGGCCTCCCCGGCCACCAGCTCAGTCCCCTCCTGGCGCATGTCGCCGGCGATGGAGACGCCGTCCACCGCCGTGATCACATCTCCGGCCACCACGCCGGCGCTCTGCGCCGGCCCGCCCTCCGTCACGGCCGTCACCAGCAGACCCTCTTCCCGCTCCGCCGTGTTCACCGTGACGCCCACGCCCACATAGCGGTTGGCCCGCCGCTCCCGGGTCCGGGCGTAGCTGTCCTCATCCAGGTAATAGGACCAGCGGTCCCCCAGGCCGGAGACCAGGCCGGACAGGGCCTGGTCCGCCGCCTGGCCCAGATCTGCCTGGGTGTCCACAAAGGCAAATCGGGCCAGCAGCCAGCCCTGGACCAGAGCCAGGCCGCTGCGGCCCATCAGCAGGCAGAACCCGCCCGCACTGATCCCCAGGGTCAGCACCACGGCGATGAGGAGCTTCAGCCAGCCGGGCAGCTTCTTTCTCCCGTCCCGGCGCCCGGATGTCAGCTGTTCCTGTGTGTCCATGCGAAAAACCTCCTGTGTCCTGAAACGGAGCTGAATTGCGCTCCATATGCCATAATGAGGCGCGGGCTGTGCCCGCGCCTCATGCTTGTGCGCCGCAAGAAATGGGTCCGGCGGGTCAGCCGCCCTGGATGGTGGCGCCGCCCCAGTTAAAGGTCATGCCGGGATACAGGGACAGGGAGTCCCCCCGGCTGCCGTTGATGCGCAGCTCAAAGTGCAGGTGGTTGCCGGTGGAGCTGCCGGTGGTGCCCACATAGCCGATGACCTGTCCCTTGCTCACCGTCTCCCCCTCGGACACGATGGGCAGGGTGCGCATGTGGGCGTACAGGGTGGAGTAACCGCCCCCGTGGTTGATGATGCAGTAGTTGCCGTAGGAGGCATTGTACCGGGACACCGTCACCACGCCGCCCTGGGCCGCCAGGATGGGGGTGCCGCCCGGGGCGGGGATGTCGTTGCCCAGGTGATTGTCCGGACGGCCGGTGATGGGATGGGTCCGGTTGCCGAACCGGGAGGAGATGTTGTAGTAGCCGGGCAGCGGCCAGGCGTACACCCCGTCGTTGTTCTGGTTGGCCTGGGCGATCTGCTCAGCGTACTTCCGCTCCGCCTCTTCCAGCGCCGCCTCCATCTCCGCCTCATCCGCGGCCAGCTGCTGGGCCTTGGCCACCAGCTTGGACTCGCTCTGGGCGATCTGGTCGTACAGGGCCTGGGCCTCCTGCCGCTGGACGGTGAGCTCCGCCTGGTGGGTCTCCAGCTCCTGCTGCACCAGGGCCTGGGCGTCCCGGGAATCCTGCAGCTCGCCCCGGGCCGCGTCCAGCTCCGCCTGGGTCTGCTCCAGCTCGGTGATGATCCGGTCGCTGTAGTCCATGATGTCCATGATCAGCATGGCGTAGTCCAGCATCTCGGAGAAACTGGAGGCCTCAAAGAAGACCGACAGATAGGACACCGGGCCGGTCTCCTCCAGCCAGCGCACCTGTTCGCAGAACTCCTCGTACTGCTCCGCCTCCTGCTGCTCCAGCTGGGCGATCTGGTTCTCCTTCTCGGCAATCTGGGCATCGTACTCGTTGAGCAGCAGCTGGCTGGCCGTGATCTGCTGTTCGGTGAGCAGCAGCTGGCTCTGGATGAGGTTCACCTGCTGCTCCGCCTGATCCATGTCGTTGCGGATGGCGTTCAGCTCCTGCTGCACGTCCTTCTTCTGCTGGGTGATCTCACTCAGCTCGTTCTCCAGATTGTCGATGTCGCTCTGGGTGACCGAGGCGGAGGTGAGGATGCTCAGGGCGGGCACCAGCACCGTGGTGATCAGCGCCAGGGCCAGAACAATCACAATGATGCGCTGCGTCTTTTTCTTCATGGCGGCCTCCTTTATACCTGTAGGAACTTACGGATGGCAAAACCGGACCCGCACGCACCGATCAGTGCGCCGGCCAGCATAAAAATACCCAGCACCTGTGCCCAGATGTCGGTGAAGGTGATCAGCGGGAACATCCCGATGGCGCCGTTGGCCACCACCGCCCGGTAGATGGCCGTGTAGATGCCCCACTGGGCAAAGAAGGAGATCAGCGCGCCGGCAATGCCCAGCATCAGGCCCTCAAAGACAAAGGGCCAGCGGACAAAGCTGTTGGTGGCGCCGCACATCTTCATGATGGCGATCTCCTCCCGACGGGCAAAGGTGGCCAGCCGGATGGTGTTGGAGATGATGAACAGGGACACCGCCGCCAGGATCAGCACCAGCACCACGGCAATCACCGTGGCCACGTTGCGCACGGTGACAAAGCCCTCCGCCAGCTCGCCGGCGGCCCGGATGTTGGCGATGCCCGGCAGCGCCCGGACCTGATCCACCGTCTGCTCAAAGAGCTCCAGGTCCACCACATGGATGGAGAACCGGTCCCGGAACACGTCGTCCGGGATGTTGGCGTACAGCCCGTCGTCCTCATGGCCCTCCAGATAGGTGTCCTTCGCCTCTTCCTTGGTGACAAAGGTGACGGAATCCACGTTGTCCAGCTCCAGCACCTGGTTCTGGAGCTGCTGGATCTGGGCATCGGTATAGGTCTCGTCGATAAAGGCCAGAAACTCGTTTTCGTCCTCCGCCTGGCTGAGCATCTTGTCCGCGTTGATGGCCACCAGGGAGAAGGAGCCCATGATCAGCAGGCAGGCCACAATCATGCACACCGCGGCAAAGGACATCAGCCCGTGGGAGAAAATGCTGCGGAAGCCCTCGCTGATAAAATAGCCGAAATTAAACCGATTTTTCATACTTATAGTAGCCCCCCTGCGCGTCGCTGATCAGTTCGCCGTTCCGGATGGCCACCACCCGCTTGGAAAACCGGTTGACCAGCTCTTTCTCGTGGGTGACCACCAGCATCGTTGTCCCCATGGAGTTGATCCGCTCCAGCAGGGTCATGATCTCCAGCGAGCGCTGGGGGTCCAGGTTGCCGGTGGGCTCGTCGGCGATGATCATCTGGGGGTTGTTGATCAGCGCCCGGGCAATGGCCACCCGCTGCTGCTCCCCGCCGCTCATCTCGTTGGGATAGACGTCCGCCTTCTCCCCCAGGCCCACCAGGTCCAGCACATAGGGGATCCGCCGGCGCATCTCCCGGGGGGTGGCGCCGATGATCCGCATGACAAACTCCAGGTTGCTGCGCACCGTCTTCTTCTCGATGAGGCGGAAGTCCTGGAAGATCACGCCGATGGTCCGGCGCATGTAGGGGATCTGCCACTGCCGGATGTTGTTCAGGTTGTAGCCGTTCACCATCACCCGTCCCTCTGTGGCGGTCACTTCCGCGGTGAGCAGCTTGACAATGGTGGACTTTCCGGAGCCGGACGGGCCGACCAGGAAGACAAACTCCCCGTCGTCAATGCGCATATTGATGCCCCTGAGCGCCTTGGTGCCATTGTCGTATTCCTTGCATACGTCGATGAGCCGTATCATAAAAAGGGAACCCCCTTGTAACCGTTCTGTAACCTGCGTCGGATTACGTTCCAAGGCCCATTATATCGGGTAATTCCCCCTGTGTCAACATAATACGCCCGATTCTTCCCACATTCAAAAATTATGTAAACTCAGTATTCCCCTTGCCCTGCCCCCGAAAGAAACAAAAGGTTACAAAACAGAGACCGGCGGCGCCGTATCGCTGCATACGGCGCCGCCGGGCATGCTTCGCAGGGGGGTCAGGAGTCGATGCCTCTGGAAACCAGATATTTTTTCACCATCAGGGCCACATTGAAGGTGATGGCGTCGTCGAACTCCCGCAGGTCCAGTCCGGTGAGCTTCTTGATCTTCTCCAGACGGTAGACCAGTGTATTGCGGTGGACGAACAGTTTCCGGGCCGTCTCGGACACATTCAGGTTGTTCTCAAAGAACTTGTTGATGGTGAACAGGGTCTCCTGGTCCAGGGCGTCAATGGGGTTCTTCTTGAACACTTCCTGGAGGAACATCTCGCACAGGGTGGTGGGCAGCTGATAGATCAGCCGGCCGATGCCCAGGTTCTCATAGTTGATGATGGA
>CALWXG010000059.1 GCA_944385435.1 uncultured Oscillospiraceae bacterium | reverse complement strand
CCTTTGAGGCCGCCGGCGCCCTGCAGTACATCGACGAGGAGACCCGCACCTGGACCACCGACGACTTCGTGGCCGCCTGTGAGGCTCTGAAGGCCGCTATGGACGCCGGCACCATCAACTGCGCTGAGACCGGCATCATCTACTGCGGCGGTCAGGGCGGCGACCAGGGCACCCGCGCTCTGATCAACAACCTGTACTCCGACTACTTTGTCACCGAGGACGGCACTTCCTACAACATCAACAGCGCCAACAACGTGAAGGCCCTCCAGCTGCTCCAGGACATGGTCAACAACGGCACCATGGGCGTGTCCACCAGCTATGTGGCCTCCGACGAGCTGCAGGCCTTCGCCAACGGCACCTGCGCCATGAGCTTCTGCTGGAACTACTCCAACTACACCCAGTATGCCGAGCAGGCCCAGTTCACCCCCTACGCCGTGGCTTTCCCCTCTGACGACGGGACTCCCGAGCTGGAGATGGCCGGCCCCTACGGCTTCTGCGTGTTCGACAACGGCGACCAGGCCAAGATCGACGCCGCCAAGGCCTTCATCAAGTTCGTGTGCGACGATGAGACCGCCGGCGTTGAGGCCGTGAAGACCACCGGCTTCTTCCCCGCTCACTCCGACTGGGGCGACATCTATGCCGACGACGAGAACGCCGACATCCGCGCTCCCTTCGCCATGATGAGTGACTACCTGGGCCGCTACTACACCCTGACCGGCGGCTGGGTCGAGCAGCGCACCCTGTGGTGGCAGAACCTGCTGCAGCCCATCTTCGGCAGCGGCGCTGACGTGCAGACCACTGCTGACGCCTATGTGGAGGCCGCCAACGCGGGTATCGCTGGCTGAGGCAACGGCAACTGAACCTTTGAACTGATCTCGTGCAACGCTGTGCCCGCTCCCTGACGAGAGGGGGCGGGCACAGTTGTTCCCGCCCCCCGGCGGGAATGCAGATATCCGAAACAAGAGGGGGAAACTGTGTTATGGATCAAAACGCTGCGGCGGTTTCCAAGCCCAAAAAGGCGAAAAAACCGTCTCACACCTCGGGAATGAGCCGGGCCCTGGTGCGCAGAGAGACCACCTCTGCCTACCTGTTCCTGCTGCCCAGTCTGGTCTTCTTCGTGGCCTTCGTGGTCATTCCCATGTTCATCTGCGTCTTCTACAGTCTGTTTGACTACTCCCTGGGCGGTCTCAACATCGCCGAGGACTTTGTCGGCCTGGACAACTACATCCAGCTGTTCCAGGACCCCATATTCCACAAGGGCTTCATCAACACTGTCATCATCGTGGTGGTGGCCGTGCCCACCGTCACCGCCTTCTCCCTGTGGGTGGGCTCCGCCATCTACCGGATGAAGGCCTTCCCTCGGTCCTTCTTCCGCTGCGTGTTCTACCTGCCGGTGGTCACCGGTTCCGTGGCCATCACCGTGGTGTGGAAGTGGATCCTGGACCCCTACAACGGCATTCTCAACAAGCTCATCGGCACCGACGGCTACAACTGGCTGGGTGAGGGCAAGACCGCACTGATGTGCATCATTGTGATCCTGTTCACCACCTCCATCGGCCAGCCCATCGTGCTGTATGTGGCCGCCCTGGGCAACGTGGATAACTCCATCATTGAGGCGGCCCAGGTGGACGGCGCCACCAAGCTCCAGGTCTTCTGGAAGGTGAAGTGGCCCTCCATCATGCCCACCACCCTGTACGTATTGGTTATCACCACCATCAACTCCTTCCAGTGCTTCGCCCTGATCCAGTTGATGACCCGCGGCGGCCCCATGAACGCCACCATGACCATCATGTACCAGGTGTACTACTCTGCCTACACCCTGAATGATCTGGGCTATGCCAACGCCATCGGCGTGGTGCTGGCCATTATCATCGCCATCTTCTCCGCCATTCAGTTCAAAGTGGCGAAGACGGACTAAGGAGGTGCGAGAAGATGAGTGCAAAAGCTGCGACTTTGAAAGTCAGCAAACACGCCGACCTCACCGGCACTTCCACCGGCTATAAGGTCTTTGTGGTGATTATCCTGATCCTGGTGACCATCTTCTTCCTGTTCCCGCTGTACTGGATCGTCACCGGCTCCTTCAAGCCCATTGCGGAGATCACCGCCCGGGAGCCCGTCTGGTTCCCCATCAATCCCACCGGGGACAACTACGGACGGCTGTTTGAAAACCCGGCCTTCCTGTGGCTGTTCAACATCGTGTTCATCTCCGTGGCCGCTATGGTGCTCACCTGCATCACCGCCTCCCTGGCGGGCTACGCCCTGGGCAAGAAGCGCTTCATCGGCCGGGCGGTGCTGTTCACCATCATCATCTGCGCCATGGCCCTGCCCAAGCAGGTCATCGTCATCCCCCTGAACCAGGAGATGACCCAGATCTTCCACCTGAACGACACCCTCTGGGCGGTCATCCTGCCCACCGTGGGCTGGCCCTTCGGCGTGTTCCTGATGAAGCAATTCTCCGAGACCATCCCCACTGAGATCCTGGAAGCCGCCCGGGTGGACGGCGCCGGAGAGCTTCGCACCTTTATCACTGTGGTGCTGCCCATGATCAAGCCGGGCATCGGTGCTCTGGCCATCTTCACCTTCGTGAACACCTGGAACGACTACTTCCTTCAGTTGGTCATGCTGAACAGCCGGGATACCTGGACCCTGCCCTTGGCTATCGCAAAACTCCAGGGCGAGATGTCCAACGACTTCGGCCTGATCATGGCCGGCGCAGCCCTGGCCTCCATCCCCATCATCATCGTGTTTATCGCCTTCCAGAAGTACTTCACCCAGGGCATTGCCATGGGTGCCGTAAAGGGCTAAACCGACGTTCCGGCGGTCTGCCCCGTTCTCTTTTGGGCCGGGGCAGCCCACCTGTTCTAATCCAAAATCCCGGCTGAATCACCACAGCCGCAAAGTTGGGAGATTGATTGACATGAACGATATCAGCAAATTCCAGGGCGTCATCCCCGCATTCTATGCCTGCTATGACAAAGACGGCGCCGTCAGCGCCGAGGGAGTGCGCGCCCTGGCCCGTTACCTGCTGGGTAAGGGAGTGAAGGGCCTGTATGTGGGCGGCTCCTCCGGCGAGTGCATCTACCAGTCCGTGGCCGAGCGCAAGCTGGTGCTGGAAAACGTGATGGCCGAGGTGAAGGGCAAGCTCACCGTCATCGCCCACGTGGCCTGCAACAACACCGCCGACAGCTGCGAGCTGGCCGCCCATGCCGAAAGTCTGGGCGTGGACGCCATCGCCGCCATCCCCCCCATCTACTTCCACCTGCCGGAGAAGTCCATCGCCAAATACTGGAACGACATCTCCGCCGCCGCCCCCAATACCGACTTCATCATCTACAACATCCCGCAGCTGGCCGGCGTGGCCCTCACCCTGCCTCTGTATGATGAGATGAAGAAGAACCCCCGGGTCATCGGTGTGAAGAACTCCTCCATGCCCGTCCAGGACATCCAGATGTTCCACGACGAGGGTGCCATTGTCTTCAATGGTCCCGATGAGCAGCTGCTCTCTGGTCTGGCCGCCGGAGCCATCGGCGGCATCGGCGGCACTTACGGCGCCATGCCTGAGCTGTACCTGAAGATCCGCGAGTGCTTCCTGGCCGGCGAGATGGAGAAGGGCCGCGAGATCCAGAACGAATGCTGCCGAATCATCTACAAGATGTGTTCCGCCCACGGCAACATGTACGCCGTCATTAAGGCTATCTTGGTCAAGCAGGGCGGTCCGGACTGCGGCTCTGTGCGCCTGCCGCTGGCTCCGCTCACTGCCGATGACCAGGCTGTGGTGGACGAGAGCGCCGCCATGATCGCCGCCGCCATCGCCAAATACTGCTGAGGGGAGGAACAGCGCCATGAAGATCTATTCCACCAAGGATTACGATGCTATGAGCCGCAAGGCGGCGGATATTCTCGCCTCCCATGTAATCCTCAAGCCCAACTGTGTGCTGGGCCTGGCCACTGGCTCCACCCCCATCGGCATGTACAAGCAGCTCATTGAGTGGTATAACCAAGGTGTGCTGGACTTCTCCCAGGTACATACCGTCAACCTGGACGAGTACCGGGGTCTGGCTCCTACCCACGATCAGAGCTACCGCTACTTCATGCAGCACAATCTCTTTGATCACGTGAACGTTAAGCCGGAGAACACCAATGTGCCCAACGGCCTTGCTGAGGATCCTGAGGCAGAGTGCGCTCGGTACGACCAGGTGATTGACAGCTTGGGCGGCACCGACGTACAGGTGTTGGGCATGGGTCATAACGGCCACATCGGCTTCAATGAGCCAGCGGACTACTTCCCCTTGGGCACCCACGTGGTGGATCTCACCGATACCACCATCAACGCCAACGCCCGGTTCTTTGCCTCTCGTGACGACGTGCCTAAGCAGGCCCTCACCATGGGTGTAAAGAACATCATGCAGTCCCGCCACATTCTGGTAGTGGTCAGCGGCGAAGACAAGGCTCCCATCGTGAAAAAGGCTTTCTTCGGCCCTGTCACCCCCCAAGTTCCTGCATCTATCCTTCAGCTGCACCCCAACGTGTCCATCGTCGCTGACGAGGCCGCCCTGTCCCAGCTGTAAGCCGAAAGGCTGCACATATTAAACCACCCGGTCTGGCTACTCCCTTGGGCGCGCGCTCATAGCCCTGCCGGGAACAAAAAAGGAGGAAAAAATTCCGCCGGCCGGCGGTGCGGCAATGTGGAGACTTGTCGTAATGTCTCCGGGGTAATCACCCCCCGGAAGGCGAGGTTGGGTTTGCGGAGGCATCCCAACTACGGTCAATGCGTATGGCAACTTTGAGTCTGAGAGGCGTCAAGAAAATCTACGACGGCGGCGTCACCGCAGTCCACGACTTCAACCTGGAGATCGCCGATAAGGAATTTATCGTTCTGGTCGGCCCTTCCGGCTGTGGTAAGTCCACCACTCTGCGTATGGTCGCCGGTCTGGAGGAAATCTCCGAAGGCGAGCTGTACATCGGCGACAAGCTGATGAACGACGTGGAGCCCAAGGACCGGGACATCGCCATGGTCTTCCAGAGCTACGCTCTGTACCCCCACATGACGGTGTATGACAACATGGCTTTCGCCCTGAAACTGCGCAAGATGCCCAAGGACGAAATCGACCGTCGCGTCAAGGAAGCCGCCGCCATTCTGGACATCACTCAGTACCTGAGCCGCAAGCCCAAGGCTCTGTCCGGCGGTCAGCGTCAGCGTGTGGCCATCGGCCGCGCCATCGTCCGCGATCCCCAGGTGTTCCTGATGGACGAACCTCTGTCCAACCTGGACGCCAAGCTGCGTAACCAGATGCGTGCTGAGATCATCAAGCTGCGTCAGCGCATCGACACCACCTTCATCTACGTCACCCACGACCAGACCGAGGCTATGACCCTGGGCGACCGGATCGTCATCATGAAGGACGGCTTCATTCAGCAGGTGGGCACTCCTCAGGAAGTGTTCGATCATCCTCTGAACGTGTTCGTGGCCGGCTTCATCGGCATGCCTCAGATGAACTTCTTCGATGCTCATCTGCTCAAGAACGGCGACAGCTATGTGATCGATTGCTCCGGCGCCAAGGTGGCTCTGCCCGAGAAGATCCAGACCCAGCTGAAGGCCAACAACGTGGCCGCTCAGGACATCATTCTGGGTATCCGTCCCGAGCACATCAGCTTCGTCCATGCGGACAAGAGCGAGGGCGCTCTGGCCGGCAAGGTGGACGTGTCCGAGATGATGGGCAGTGAGCTGCACCTGCACGTCTCCGTGGAGCAGGACAACGGCACCACCAAGGACGTGGTGATGCGTCTGTCCACCAGCGATCTGCCTGATGAGTTCCGCGGCGGCATCCCCTACGGCACCACCCTGCACTTCAACTTCCCCGGCTCCCTGGTTCACATGTTCAACAAGGAAACCGAGGCCAACCTCATCTGATCTGCGTCAGAAACTGTTTGACCGCCTCCCGGCTCAGCCGGGAGGCGGTCTTTTTCATGCCGCTTGAGTTTCTATTTTGCCCCTTATTCCACGGTTTTCAGGCTCTCCACCATATCCACCTTCTTCAGGCGGAAATGGGCTGCGATATTCACCACCACGGAGAACACCACCGTGAGCAGTGCTGCCAGAACGTAAGCATAGGCGGGCGCGGTCCGGCCGAACATCACCAGATCCACCTCCACCGTCAGAACCATCCATGCGTGGAGGAAACGGCCCAGAACCAGGCCCAGAACAATGCCGAAGATGGTGAGAAATACATTTTCCCGATACACATACGCCGTAACTTCCCGGTCATAGAATCCAAGCACCTTCAGGGTGGCCAGTTCCCGGATCCGTTCGGTGATGTTGATATTGGTCAGGTTGTACAGCACCACAAAGGCCAGGGCCGCGGCAGCCAGGATGATAATCACCACCGCATAGTTGATGGCGTTCATACTGTCGGTGAAGGAATCACGGATTGTGGCGATATAGGAGTAGGAGGTCACACCGTCCATTTCCATCAAGTCCACAGATACCTGATCCGATTCCGCCTGGCCGATCCCGTCTTCGTAGGCCACCAGGATCTGATTGGGCAGAGCTTCCTCGCCGAACACCTGCTCATAATAGGTGTCTGTCATATAGACATAGTGGTAGACGTAGTTCTCCACAATGTCCACCACAGGCACGTCCACACGTTCGTCCCCGTCCAGGGTGATGGTGTCCCCCACTTCCACCTCCAGCAGCTCCGACAGCTTCTCCGTGATGATCACACCGTCATCGCTCAGGTTGACCGGCTGATCGTCCAGACGGTGGCGCAGATCAATGAACTGCCGGAATTCCTCCGGATCGTCCACAGACAATAGATAGCCGCTCTTGGCCGCACCGCCCGCGGAGAAATCCATGGCCGTCTGATGGCACAGCAGATACCGGTTCACGGCGGGGGCCGTCTCCAGGTAATCCATCACGCTGTCCCGCTCTTCCTGGGTAATGTCCTCATCCAGGCCGGCTGTGGCGTCGTACAGGGAAATCTCATCAAATTGTTTGTCCAGAATATCGAAGATCGATTCATGGAGGCCGAAGCCGGTGACAATCAGCGCCGTACATCCGCCAATGCCAATCACGGTCATCCAGAACCGTCTCTGATACCGGAACAGGTTCCGCATGGTCACTTTCCAGGTGAAGGACAATCTGCTCCACAGGGGCTTGATGTACTCCAGGAACACCCGGCGCCCCGGCTTGGGCGCCTTGGGACGCATCAGGTTGGCCGGAGTATCAATGAGGGTGGACAGGCAGGCCCACAGGGCCGCACCGGTGGTACACAGCACGGCGGCAGCCACCGCGACCACGCAGATAACCGGCTGAAATTTAAACTCCAGCTTGGGAATGTTGTACATGATATTGAATGCGTTGGCAATGACTGCGGGGAACAGGGTACAGCCTATGGCCAGGCCGATCAGTCCGCCCACAAAGCTGGCCCAGAACGCATAACCGATGTATTTTCTCGAGATCGGGAACCGGGCAAATCCCAGCGCTTTCAGGGCACCGATTTCCGTGCGCTGATCCTCCACCATCCGGGTCATGGTGGTCAGGCAGGCCAGGGCGGCCACCAGGAAGAAAATGATCGGGAAAATATCCGCTAGGTTGCCCACCCGTTCCGCATCCTGGGAATAGCTGACCACGCCGGAGTTGGTGTTGCGGCCCAGCACATACCAGTCGCAGCCGTCAATGGCATCCAGCTCCTCCTGGGCATCCGCCAGCTCCGCTTCGCCGTCGGCAATTTCCACGTCCGCTTCCGCCTTGCCCTCTTCGTACTCCTCCAGGCCATCGGCGTATTCCGCCTCGCCGTCCTGCAGCTCCTGCAGGGCATCCGCCAGTTCCTGGCGGCCGTCCTGCTCCTCCCGGTTCAGTGTGACCAGGCCGTCATTGTACTCCGCCCAGCCGTCGTCCAGCTCCTGCCGGGCATCCGCCAGCTGCACCGCACTGTCATCCAGCAGCGCTTTGCTCTCGTCCAGCGTCTCCTTTCCCGCCTGAAGCTGGGCAAAACCCTCGTCCAACTGGGCCTGGGCTGCATCCAGCTGGGCCTTCTGCTCCGCAGCCTGGGCCACAGCCGCCTCATAATAGGGCGTTCCCACATAGGGCTCCAGCGCCGCCTCATATTGGGCATAGCCCTCATCCAGCTGCTCCTGCTGTTCATTCAGCAGCGCCAGATTGTCCTCATACTCTTCCAGGCCCTGTTCATACTGCGCCAGGCCGTCCTGATACTGATCCCAGCCCTCTGCGTACTCAGCCTCACCGTCCTGCAGCTGAACCAGGGCATCGGCCAGTTCCTGGCGGGCATCGGCGATCTCCCGCTCCAGGGTATCCTGGCCGTCGTAGTACTCCGCCCAACCGTCGTCCAGCTCCTGGCGGGCATCCTCCAGTTCCTGTCGGGCGTCGTCCAGTTCCTGACGGGCGTCCGCAATCTCCTGGCGGGCATCATCAATCTCCTGCTGGGCGTCTCCGACCACATCCTCATAGCGCAGCTGGGCCCGTTCGTCCGCCAGAGGTTCCAGTGCGTCCAGATAGTCCTCCAGACGGTCTTCATATTCCTGCCCGTAGCTGTCCAGCTCCGCCAATCCCTGCAATGTGAAATAGGCCTGCGTGTAATAATCCAGGTCAAAATTCTCCTTGGGAATGTACACAAAGGCGTCCACCGTTCCGCTGCCCATGGTGGAGCTGCCCCGGTCCGAACCCACATAGACGGGGCTTTCCACCACACCGACAATGGTGTACTCACTGCGCAGCAGACTGATCTCGCTGTCCTCCTCTGTCACCAGTTCCAGCGTATCCCCGATGTCCAGGCCCAGCTCAATCATCAGCAGGGATTCCGTCACGCACTCCCCCGCTTTCTGGGGCAGCCTGCCCCGTGTCACCTCCAGCAGGTTCAGGTGTTCGGGCATGGAGCGCACCGTGACGATGGCATCCTGGGCGGTGGCATCCACCGCCTTTTCCCCCTCCACCTCCAGTATGCCGTCCGCCTGGGCCAATGCGTCCAGATCCTCCTGGGTAATGCCCAGAGTGGAGATCACGTAGCCGTCCATCAGATGAGTGCGGTCGTAATAATTGTCGGCCGTATACTCCATGTCCGGCGCCGCGGTACGCAGACCCGCCAGAAAGGCCACAGCCAGCGCCGCCAGCACCAGGATGGAGAGAAATCGGCTGAAGGTGTACCGAATCTCCCGAGCCGCGTCGATGGCCAGGCAGTTCTTCCTTCTCTTCCTCCTCACCATTCGATCTCCTCCACCGGGGTTGGATGGCTGTTGAGCTCCATCTTCTCCGCCTTGCCGTTTTTGATGTGAATGACACGGTCCGCCATGGGGGTCAGCGCCGTATTGTGGGTAATGACCACAACTGTCATATTGTGCTTCCGGCAGGTATCCTGCAGCAGCTTCAGAATCTGCTTGCCGGTAATATAGTCCAGCGCGCCGGTGGGCTCATCACACAGCAGCAGCTTTGGATTTTTGGCCAGCGCCCGGGCAATGGCCACCCGCTGCTGCTCACCGCCGGACAACTGGGCCGGGAAGTTGTTCAGCCGGTGTCCCAGGCCCACATGCTCCATCACCTGCCGGGCATCCATGGGATCGTCGCAGATCTGCGCGGCCAGCTCCACATTCTCCAAGGCAGTCAGATTCTGCACCAGATTGTAAAACTGAAACACAAATCCGATGTCATGCCTGCGGTATGCGGTAAGCTGCTTTGCATTGTAGCTGCTCACCTTGGTGCCATCCACAGAAATAATCCCACTGGTGCAGGCATCCATACCGCCCAGCATATTCAGCACCGTGGTCTTCCCTGCGCCGGAAGGGCCCACAATGATGGCGAACTCCCCCTTTTCGATCTCGAAGCTCACGCCATCCACCGCTTTGATGGTTACCTCCCCCATCTTATATTCCTTCACCACATCCTGAAAAGAAATATAGCTCATACGGCTCCACCATCCTGCCAAGTTTTTAACTATTGATTGTATGTTACCTCTTTCCTCCCCGTGAAGCAACCATCTTGTCTTAAAATTTAAGAATTGTTCATGACTCTTTGGCCAACCTGTCAAATCAAATCTGTTATCATCTTGTTTCAATTCATTTTAATTCCATTTTCAATTTCTGTCTGCAGGCGTGTCCTTTCTCCCCGCCTCTCTCTCTTTCAAAATTTAGCATTGACTAACCCTTTGGTCAGCCGATAAAATAGAGGCCAGATGAGGGAGTAATCGGCAGCGCCTGCGGCGCTGTGGTCCGGTCAACATGCTGGCGCGCGGCGCCTGGCCGGATCTTCTGTGATGAGACTTATCCGCGAAGGCGGATATGGTCTCTTTTTTTGTCCGCTGGCATACTTTTTCCTGTGGGATGTGATCAGATCATGAGCATAATGGAACTTTTTATTCTTGCCGTGGGACTGGCTATGGACGCCTTCGCGGTGGCGGTGTGCAAAGGCCTCTCCATACGCGCCCTGAAGATCCGGCAGGCCCTTCTGGTTGGCCTGTGGTTCGGCCTGTTCCAGGCCCTGATGCCCGCGCTGGGGTACCTGCTGGGCTCCGCCTTCTCCGGCCTGGTCCAGTCTGTGGATCACTGGATTGCCTTTATCCTCCTGGCCATCATCGGCGGAAATATGATCCGGGAAGGCGTTCAGGGGGAGGAGGAAGACGCAAACCCCTCCCTGTCCTTCGGCGTCATGTTCATGCTGGCAGTGGCTACCTCCATTGATGCCCTGGCCGTGGGCATCACCTTTGCCTTTCTCAACGTAAAAATTTGGGCCGCTGTGTCCCTGATCGGCGTGATTACCTTCGCCATCTCCTCGGTGGGTGTAAAAATCGGGAACCTGTTCGGCGCCCGGTACAAATCCAAGGCGGAGTTTTTCGGCGGTGCGGTGCTCATCCTCATTGGACTGAAGATTCTGCTGGAACACCTGGGAATTCTGTCCTTCTGACCGCAGACAGACCGGTGCCAGAGCATACATGCCCGCCCCCTGCTGAAAAGAGCCAGCCCATTGGTGCTTCACCAATGGGCTGGCTCTTTTTTCATAATTGGAACGGGGCTGCGCAGAACGCGGCTCAATATCAGGTTTCCTCTCCCTCAATGGAGACGGAGAGCACCTCGTCCTCCTCCGGAGCGCCGTCCAGGTTCTCCTCATCCACCTGGTCTTCCGCCTCCTGGGCATCCTGCTCTTCTTCCGCCCGGGCGGCATCGCCGGCCTCGTTCACCTCGGCATAGCGGTTATCCATGTGGGTCTCATCCACAATCTCATCGTACTTCCGGTAGGCAGCCAGACCGGATCCGGCGGGAATCAGCTTACCGATGATGACATTCTCTTTCAGACCCATCAGGTGGTCCACCTTACCCTTGATCGCGGCCTCTGTGAGCACCTTGGTGGTCTCCTGGAAGGAGGCGGCGGACAGGAAGGACTCTGTGGCCAGAGATGCCTTGGTGATGCCCAGCAGCAGACGGGTGCAGACCGGCATGCGCAGCTCTTCGCCGTCCTCCCGCTTCTCGCCGGCGGCAATGCGGTCCTCCACTGCCTTGACCGCATCCTTATATTCCACAATATCCACCGTGGAACCGGACAGCAGCGTAGAGTCTCCCGCTTCTTCCACCCGGACCTTGCGCATCATCTGGCGGACAATGACCTCGATGTGCTTGTCGTTGATGTCCACGCCCTGCTGACGGTAGGGCTTCTGGACTTCCTGAATCAGGTAGTTGTGCACTGCGTCCACGCCGCGGATGCGCAGCACCTCGTGGGGAGACAGGGCGCCGTCGGTGAGCTCCTGTCCCTTGGTCACCCGGTCGCCGTTCTTCACCCGGATGCCGGCGCTGTAGGGGATGGGATAGGTTATCACCTCGCCGTCGTCGGCGGTAATGGTGACGTTGCACAGGGTGGCGCGCTTGGCCTCTTCCAGCGTAACCACACCGGAAATCTCCGCCAGCTGGGCCATCTTCTTGGGCTTGCGGGCCTCAAACAGCTCTTCTACACGGGGAAGACCCTGGGTGATGTCGCCGCCGGCCACGCCGCCGGTGTGGAAGGTACGCATGGTCAGCTGGGTACCCGGCTCACCGATGGACTGGGCGGCGATGATGCCCACGGCCTCGCCCTGTCCCACAGGCTCACCAAAGGCCAGGTTCATACCGTAACATTTGGCGCACACGCCGATGCGGGCGTCGCAGGTGAGGACAGAACGCACCTTGATGGAGACCTTGCGGTCGGGATCGCCCTCGGCTGCGGCCTGCTCCTGGAGCTTGCGCTCAATGAGCTTGGCCAGATCGTTGGTCACCAGGTCATCCCGGCTCACCAACACCTCGCCGGTGCGGAAATCCACAAAGTCTTCCGTGAGGTAACGGCCCCGCAGGCGCTCTTCCAGGGTCTCGATGACCTGGCCGTTTTCGCTGATCTCCGAAATGGTGATGCCGTCGTGGGTGCAGCAGTCCTCCTCCCGGATGATGACTTCCTGGGATACATCCACCAGACGGCGGGTCAGGTAACCGGAGTCCGCGGTACGCAGAGCGGTATCGGCCATGCCCTTTCGGGCGCCTCTGGAGGAGATGAAGTACTCCAGTACAGACAGGCCTTCCCGGAAGTTGGCCTTGATGGGGATCTCAATGGTACGGCCGGAGGTGTCGGCCATCAGGCCGCGCATACCGGCCAGCTGACGGATCTGAGCCTGAGAACCACGGGCGCCGGAATCGGCCATCATGAAGATGGGGTTGTACCGGTCCATGGACTTCTGCAGCGCGTCGGACACGTCGGCCGTGGTCTTCTCCCAGGCGGACACCACCAGGCGGTAGCGCTCGTCGTTGGTCAGGAAGCCGCGCTTGTACTGGTTCTCAATCTTGACCACTTCTTTTTCCGTGGCCGCGATGAGTTCCGCCTTCTGGGGCGGGACGGTCATGTCGGCAATGGCCACGGTGAGGGAGCCCCGGGTGGAGAACTTGTAGCCCCGGGCCTTGATGATATCCAGCACCTCAGCGGAAACCGTAAAGCCATGCTTCAGGATGCAGCGGTCCACGATCTTGCCCAGCTGCTTCTTGCCGCATACGAAGTTGATCTCCGGATCGAACATCTGCTCCGGATCGGTGCGATCCACAAAGCCCAGATCCTGGGGAATGCCCTCATTGAAGATCAAGCGGCCCACGGTGGTGCGCACCATCTTGTACAGGGTCTGGCCGTCCATTTGGGCGGGGCGGCGCACCAGGATGGGCTCGTGGAGCTCCAGCTCGCCCTCATCATAGGCCAGGCGGGCGGCGTCATCCCCGTCAAAGCAGCTGTAGATCTCCCAGGCCTTGCCGTCCACCGCCTCCGCGCACAGGGCCGGAGTGGTGCGGTACCAGCGATTCTCCGCCTGGGTATCCTTCACCCAGATGCGGTCGTTGGGGGCCACTGCGCCGTCAGACAGGGCCTGGACAGCGTCATCGGTGGTCTCATAGGCACAGGCGGGGTCATACTGCGGATCCCGCTCGTAGGTCAGGTAATAGGAGCCCAGAACCATGTCCTGGGTGGGAACGGTCACCGGTCCGCCGTCAGAGGGACGCAGCAGGTTGTTGGCGGCCAGCATCAGAATACGGGCCTCCGCCTGGGCCTCGGCGGACAGGGGCACATGGATGGCCATCTGGTCGCCGTCGAAGTCGGCGTTGAAGGCGGTACACACCAGGGGATGCAGCTTCATGGCCCGGCCTTCCACCAGCACCGGCTCAAAGGCCTGAATGCCCAGACGGTGCAGGGTGGGGGCGCGGTTGAGCATCACCGGGTGATCCTTGATGACAAACTCCAGGGCATCCCACACGGCGGGAGAGGCCTTATCCACCATCTTCTTGGCGGACTTGATGTTGTTGGCGTGGCCGTCCTCCACCAGCTTCTTCATGACAAAGGGACGGAACAGCTCGATGGCCATCTCCTTGGGCACACCGCACTGATAGATCTTCAGCTCAGGACCAACCACGATAACGGAACGGCCGGAATAGTCCACCCGCTTGCCCAGCAGGTTCTGGCGGAACCGGCCCTGCTTGCCCTTGAGCAGGTCGCTCAGGGACTTCAGTGCGCGGTTGTTGGCGCCGGTGACGGCACGGCCCCGGCGGCCGTTGTCGATGAGGGCATCCACCGCCTCCTGGAGCATCCGCTTCTCATTGCGCACGATGATGTCCGGGGCATTGAGCTGGATCAGGCGCTTGAGACGGTTGTTGCGGTTGATGACCCGGCGGTACAGGTCGTTCAGATCAGAGGTGGCAAACCGGCCGCCGTCCAGCTGCACCATGGGGCGCAGGTCGGGGGGGATGACCGGCAGCACGTCGATGATCATCCACTCCGGCTTGTTGCCGGAAATCCGGAAGGCGTCCACCACCTCCAGGCGCTTGACGATCTTGGCCTTCTTCTGGCCGGAGGCGTCCTTCAGCTGGGCGCGCAGGGACTCGGACAGCTGCTCCAGATCCAGGTCCTGCAGCAGCTTTTTCACTGCCTCGGCGCCCATGCCCGCCTCGAAGTCGTCCTCATAATACTCCCGGAGCTTTTTGTACTCCGCGTCGGTGAGGATCTGGTTCTTCACCAGGTGGGTGTATTCGGGGCCGGGATCGGTGACGATATAGGCGGCGAAGTACAGCACCTTCTCCAGAATACGGGGGCTGATGTCCAGCAGCAGGCCCATGCGGGAGGGGATGCCCTTGAAGTACCAGATGTGGGAGACGGGGGCGGCCAGGGTGATGTGGCCCATGCGCTCCCGGCGCACTTTGGCCCGGGTGACCTCCACGCCGCAGCGGTCGCAGATCTTGCCTTTGAAGCGGATCTTCTTGTACTTTCCGCAGTGGCACTCCCAGTCCTTGGTCGGGCCAAAGATGCGTTCGCAGTACAGTCCGTCCTTCTCCGGCTTCAGGGTGCGGTAGTTGATGGTCTCCGGCTTGGTTACCTCGCCGTGGGACCACTCCAGAATCTTCTCCGGGGAGGCAATTCCAATTCGAATGGCGTTGAATTCAGCGTAACTCATGCTCTCGTCCTCCCTTCTCAGTCTTCATCATCAAACAGCAGGTCGTCCTCATCCGAGGAGCCGGAGCCAGCATCCGACACTTCCAGATCGTCATCGTCGCTGGACTCCTTCATGGTAAACCCTGCGTCGGCAAATTCGCTCTCGCTGCCGTAGTCCTGATACCGGTCATCGTCATCATCCCGGAAGCGGCCGGGCTGATAGGTATCGTCATCGTCCTCTTTCAGTTCGATCTCATTGCCATGCTCATCCAGCACCTGGATATCCAGGCACAGGGCCTGCAGTTCCTTCACCAACACCTTGAAGGACTCGGGCACGCCGGGCTTGGGCACGTTGTAGCCCTTGACGATGGACTCGTAGGTCTTGATACGGCCCGTGGTGTCGTCGGACTTCACGGTGAGGATCTCCTGGAGGGTATAGGCCGCGCCGTAGGCCTCCAGGGCCCACACTTCCATCTCGCCGAAGCGCTGGCCGCCCATCTGTGCCTTGCCGCCCAAAGGCTGCTGGGTAACCAGGGAGTAGGGGCCGGTGGAACGGGCATGGATCTTGTCGTCCACCAGGTGGTGGAGCTTGAGGAAGTAGACGTAGCCCACGGTGACGGGGTTGTCAAACCGTTCACCGGTGCGGCCGTCATACAGCCAGCTCTTGCCGTCCTCTCTCAGGCCGGCCAGCTTCAGGGTGTCGGCAATGTCCTTTTCGTCGGCGCCGTTGAAGATGGGGGTGGCCACCTTCCAGCCCAGAGCCTGGGCGGCATAGCCCAGGTGGACCTCCAGCACCTGACCGATGTTCATACGGGAGGGCACGCCCAGGGGGTTCAGCACGATGTCCAGGGGGGTGCCGTCGGGCAGGAAGGGCATATCCTCCTGGGGCAGGATGCGGGAAACCACACCCTTGTTGCCGTGGCGGCCGGCCATCTTGTCGCCCACGGAGATCTTCCGCTTCTGGGCGATATAGACGCGGACCACTTCGTTGACACCGGGAGACAATTCAGCGCCGTCCTCCCGGGTGAATACCTTCACGTCCACCACAATGCCGCTCTCGCCATGGGGCACCTTCATGGAGGTGTCCCGGGTCTCGTGGGCCTTTTCGCCGAAGATGGCCCGGAGCAGACGCTCTTCGGCAGTCATCTCGGTCTCGCCCTTGGGGGTGACCTTGCCCACCAGATAGTCGCCGGAGTGGACCTCGGCGCCCACACGGATGATACCCCGCTCGTCCAGATCCTTCAGAGCGTCCTCACCCACGTTGGTGATGTCACGGGTGATCTCCTCGGGGCCCAGCTTGGT
>CALWXG010000058.1 GCA_944385435.1 uncultured Oscillospiraceae bacterium | reverse complement strand
CTTCCGCAACGAGATCACCCCGGGCAACTTCACCTTCCGCACCCGGGAGTTCGAGCAGATGGAGCTGGAGTTCTTCTGCCAGCCGGGCACCGAGCTGGACTGGTTCGCCTACTGGAAGGACTTCTGCCACCAGTGGCTGCTGAATCTGGGCATGAAGGACGAGAACCTGCGGCTCCGGGACCACGAGCCCGAGGAGCTCAGCCACTACTCCAACGCCACCACCGACTTCGAGTTCGTCTTCCCCTTCGGCTGGGGCGAGCTGTGGGGGGTGGCCAGCCGGACCAACTTCGACCTCACCGCCCACCAGAACACCTCCGGCAAGGATATGACCTATTACGATCAGGAGAAAAACGAGCACTATATCCCCTATGTCATCGAGCCCTCCCTGGGCGCCGACCGGGTGACCCTGGCCTTCCTGGTGGACGCCTACGACGAGGAAGTGGTGGACGCGGAGAAGAACGACGTGCGCACCGTGCTGCGGCTCCATCCCGCCCTGGCCCCCTACAAGGTGGCGGTGCTCCCCCTGTCCAAGAAGCTGGCTGACAAGGGCCGTCAGCTCCAGGCAGAGCTGTCCAGGTACTTCATGGTGGACTATGACGACGCCGGCTCCATCGGCAAGCGCTACCGCCGCCAGGACGAGATCGGCACCCCCTACTGCGTCACCGTGGACTTCCAGACCGTGGGCGATGACAAGACCCCCGCGGACAACGCCGTCACCATCCGGGACCGGGACACCATGGAGCAGGTCCGGGTGCCCATCGAGCAGCTGAAGAGCTGGCTGGACGACAAGCTGGCCTACTGATTCCATGGCGCGCATCTCCCATTGCTTTCTGTTCCAGCGCCGCCCTGCCTCCGGGCTCTCCCGGGGCAGGTGTGGAGTCTTCTGGCTGTGGAACTGGGGCCTGCTGCTGGCCGCCGCAATCGGCCTGGGGCTGATCTCTCTGGTTCTGGCCACCGGCACCTATGGCTGGCCGGTTTTCTGGGACTATCTCTCCAGCCCGGTCCTGCTGGCGCTGAACCTGCTGCCTCCCGCGCTGCTCTCCACCCTGTTGTACAGTCTTCTGGGCCGTGCATGGCTGGCCCAGCTCCTCACCGCCATTCCGGTGCTGGCCCTGTCCGTGGGCAACTACTACAAGCTGACCTTTCGGAACGACCCGGTGATCGCCTCCGACCTGCTGGTTCTGGGCGAAGCCGGGACCATGACGCAGCGTTACCGCCTGTTTCTCACCCGCTCCATCGCCGCGGCGCTGGCTCTGGCCGTGCTGAGCGTGGTTGTGCTGGCCGCATTTGTCCGGGGCCGGCCCCGGTTCAAGGGCCGGCTGGCCGGTGTCCTCGTCGGTCTGGCCGTCTCCGGCGCACTGGTGCCGGTATACGCCAGCGATGAGCTCTACACCGACTCGGCCCGGCTGGATCACCTGAACGAGTGGGTGTCCACCCAGCAGTATCTGTCCCACGGCCTGATCTACCCCTTTCTCCACAGCATCAAGCAGGCGCTGCCCCATCCCCCTGACGGCTATTCCCGCCAGGAGGCCCAGGCCCTTCTGGGGCAGTACGAGGACGCGGATATCCCGGATGGGGAAAAGGTCAACCTCGTGGGCATTATGCTGGAGGCTTTTGCGGACTTCTCCGGCTATGACCAGATCCAATTCCAGCAGGATGTCTATGCGGACTTTCACCAGTTGGAGTCTGAGAGCTATTCCGGAAACCTGATCACCAACATCTTCGCCGGGGGGACTATCAACACCGAGCGGGCCTTTCTCACCGGGCTGTCCTCCGGCGACTTCAACTTCCGCACCGACACCTCCTCCTACGTCTGGTATTTCCGCAATCAGGGATACCACACCTCCGGGGATCATCCGTCCAACCAGTGGTTCTACAACCGCAGCAACATCAACTCCTATCTGGGGTTTGAACAGTACCGTTTTGTGGAAAACTATTACTCTCAGTTCATGGACGGCAGCACTGCCGACGACAGCGTCTTCTTCCCCGCCCTCACCGACTCCATTCTGGAGCAACTCCAGGCCGACCAGCCGCTGTTCTCCTTCTCCGTCTCCTACCAGGGGCACGGGCCGTACAGCAGCGAGCAGTGCCTGTGGGGCGAAACAGACGACTATATTGCCAACTACGATCTGGACGAGGCCTCCCGAACCATTCTGGCCAACTACCTGGGCAGCGTGCAGAACACCTCCGGATACCTGCTCCAGCTGGCGCAGCAGCTGGAGGCGTGTGAGGAACCCGTCCTTCTGGTGGTCTTCGGGGACCACAAGCCCTGGCTGGGCAACAACAGCACCGTGTACAGCGCCCTGGGCATCGACCTGTTTGACAGCGACCGGGACAGCCTCTACAACTGCTGGTCCACCCGCTATCTGATCTGGGCCAACGACGCCGCCAAAGAGATCCTGGGCAACGACTTTGTGGGCACCGGCCCCGACATCTCTCCCTGCTTCCTCATGAATCTGCTGTTTGAACAGTGCGGATGGGAGGGCGACGCCTATATGCAGGCAGTCCATGACTGCTGGCAGGCCCTGCCCGTCATCCAGACCAGCGGGTTTTATGTCACAGACGAGGGTGAACTCACCTGGTCCCTTTCCGAGGCAGACCAGGCCCTCGCCCAGCGGTTTTCCTTCCTGGAATATTACCGCTCCACACACTTCTCCGGATGACCTGCTCTCTGCCGCCGGCGGGAAGCAACCTCCCATAAGAAAACGCAAACAGAAAGAAGGAATGATTTTATGACCCACCAGGAATTGGCCCTTACCGCCGCCAAGGCACGGCTGCTGGGGCTGGACATGGTGTACCGTGCCGCTTCCGGTCACCCGGGCGGATCCTTTTCCTCCATGGATCTGCTCACCCTGCTGTACCAGAATGTGATGCGGGTGGATCCCGCCAAGCCCCGGGACCCGGACCGGGACCGCTTTGTGCTCAGCAAAGGGCACTGCACCCCCGCCCTCTACCCCACCCTGGCGCTGCGGGGCTACTTCCCCCTGAAAGAGCTGCAGATGTTCCGCTCCATCCACGGCAACATGTCCGGCCACGCCGAGATGAACAACGTGCGCGGGGTGGATATGTCCACCGGCAGCCTGGGCCAGGGCATCTCCGCCGCCGTGGGCATGGCGCTGGCCGGCAAGCTTGACCAGAAGTCCTACCGCGTCTACACCCTGCTGGGGGACGGCGAGATCGAAGAGGGTCAGGTGTGGGAGGCCGCTATGTCCGCAGCCAAATTTCACCTGGACAACCTGTGTGCCATTGTGGACGTCAACGGCCTGCAGATTGACGGCCGCACCGCCGATGTCATGCCCTCCGAGCCGCTGGACCAGAAGTGGTCTGCCTTCGGCTGGAACGTGATCCCCTGCGACGGCCATGACTTCAACGCCCTGGAGGCCGCCTATGCCCAGGCCGCGTCCGTTCCGGGCAAGCCCAGTGTGATCCTTGCCCGCACCGTCAAGGGCAAAGGGGTCTCCTATATGGAAAACAACGCCGGCTGGCACGGCAAGGCCCCCAACGCCCAGCAGTATCACCAGGGCCGGGAGGAACTGATCGCCCAGATCACCCAGCTGGCCCAGAGTGCCGGCCGGATTCCCGGAGAAGAGCTGACCCCCATTCTGGAAGTTCTGTGCGAAGACAAGGAGGAGAACTGACATGTCTGAAACCATCGCCACCCGTGCCGCCTACGGCGAGACCATGGCCGCCCTGGCCAAGGATTACCCTGATGTTGTGGTGCTGGACGCGGACCTGTCCGGCTCCACCATGAGTAAGAAGTTCGCTGACGTATGCCCCGAGCGCTTCTTCAATATCGGCATTGCCGAGGCCAATATGGCAGGCATCGCCGCCGGCCTGGCCACCTGCGGCAAGAAGCCGTTCATCCACTCCTTTGCCATGTTTGCCACCGGCCGCGCCTGGGAGCAGGTGCGCAACTCCATCGCCTATCCCGGCCTGAATGTGAAGGTCATCGGCTCCCACGGCGGCCTGTCCGTGGGTGAGGACGGCGCCACCCATCAGTGCCTGGAGGACTACGCCATCATGCGGGCCATTCCCGGCATGCTGGTGGTCTCCCCCTGCGACGGTCCCGCTATGCGCCTGGCCACCAAGGCGCTGTTGGACTACGAGGGCCCCGCGTATATGCGTCTGGGCCGTCTGGCTGTGGAGTCCGTCACCGATGAGATCCCCGGCTACACCTTCCAGCTGGGCAAAGGTTTTCAGCTCCGGGACGGCAGTGACGTCACCGTCATCGCCACCGGCATGATGGTGCAGGAAGCGGTCAAGGCCTCCGACGCGCTGAACGCGCAAGGCGTGAGCGTCCGGGTGATTGACATGGCCACCATCAAACCGCTGGATGAAGAGATCGTGCTGAAAGCCGCCCGGGAGACCGGCGCCATTGTCACCAGTGAGGAGGCCACGGTGCTGGGCGGCCTGGGTTCTGCCGTGTGCGAGTGCGTGGCCGCCGGCTGCCCTGTCCCTGTGGTGCGCCACGGCGTACAGGATGAGTTCGGCCGTTCCGGTGCCGCCAAACAGGTGCTGGCCGCCTATGGCCTCACCGCTGACGGCATCATCGAGTCGGTCAAGAAAGTACTTGCACTGAAAAAATAAGGTTCGTCTGCGCTGATCCGGCCTGGGTTTCCGGGCCGGATCAGCCCGCCCGAAAAAAGTATTCATTTCACGAAAAAAACAGTTGACAAATGCGTTACAATCCGGTATACTAACTCTTGCCCTGTCGGGGCTACCCAATGGCGGCATAGCTCAGTTGGCTAGAGCATACGGTTCATACCCGTAGTGTCATGTGTTCGAATCACATTGCCGCTACCACCCGAAGAGGCGGCGATGGCCGCCCCTTCGGGCCCCGCATCTTCCGCCCGTCCCTGGGCAATCCGGCCCGTTGGTCAAGCGGTTAAGACACCGCCCTTTCACGGCGGTAACACGGGTTCGAGTCCCGTACGGGTCACCAATATGGAGGCTTAGCTCAGCCGGTAGAGCGCTTGCTTCACACGCAAGAGGTCACAGATTCGAGTTCTGTAGTCTCCACCACACGAATCCCTAGAGCCCCAACGGCTCTAGGGATTTTCTTTCGCCTTGAAATGACCATATTGTGGAAGAAATAAAGAGGTACGACAAAAGTACGACAGTTTTGAAAAAGCAGAGACGGTTCATGGTCAGATGTTTTTCCTGAAATAGACCGCTTACGACAAGCCACATTTCATTATTATCAGAGGGGCGGTCTCTGCTTGTGTTTTCTGCGCCGCCATGGTATACTTGCCTTGTCAACAAAGCAGTTAAAGGAAAGGAGGACGCTATCTATGCGAACGATTCAAGAAGTATCAGAAATTATTGCGGAACTTTGCGCGAAAGTCGCCTTGGTATTCCCACAGAATAAAATAGAAGCGATCCTCTTTGGTTCCTATGCCAGAGGCGATGCAGATTTGGATTCGGACATTGATGTCCTGCTTCTTATCGATGCCTCCAGGCAGGAGATCGCGTCCCAAAATTGGCAGGTTGGAGATCTGGCTGCCGAGCTTCTCTTGAACTATGGCGTTGTGGTGTCTCCTATTGTGGAGAATCGGGAGTATTTCAGCCGAAACTTAGACCTGCTCCCCTTCTATCGCAATATTGATCACGAAGGGGTGAGGATCAGTGCCTGATATCACAAGGCATATAGATTATCATTCGCCCCTTATCACAAAAAACAAAGCTGTTTGACTATTATAGAAATTCAAAGGTGGGATAGGGCCAATGCCCTATCCCACCTCTTTCTTCTTTTTTGTGCTTGCTGTAGGGGTAGTTGTCATTGTTATTACGACATTATCAAACATGAGGAAAACCTTAGACAGAGATTTAAATGAGGCATTATCATATCCTGGTGCAATTCTCTTTCTGGGCCTGCTTGCATGGGGCTTCACAGCTATTTTTCACTTAAGTTATGGTGTTACTATTTTTTATTTTGCGTTTCTGATTATTAGCCTTGCTTTTCAAATTATCAACAACGCCGGAAGGAAAAAGATTGAAGCATTGTGAGGGGGAGAATGGTTCTATGAAATGTCCTAAATGTGGCTCCGCGAATGTACAATTTGCCACCAGTACAAGTGGTGGTGGGTTTCTTTCGGAAATGCTTGCTGCGGATATATTCTGGCGGGACCTTTAGGGATATTATGTGGCGCGTGTGGATATGGCGTTCATACAGACGAGTTTTGAGTTTATTCTGAAGAGAATACCGTTCTCTTAAAGGAAATCTGGAGATGATGATTCCCCAAGCAGTTGATCTGCTTGGGGAATTCCTTCATAGGGGATCGGTGATAAACTCCTGCAACTGCTCCGCCGATATTCTCCACTCCCGGCCAACTTTAACAGCAGGCAGCTCCTCATTCTGGATCATCTTGCGTACCTGCTGGCGGCTGGTCTTGAGGATCTTGGCAGCTTCTTCCACAGAATAGACAATGAGGGCTTGGTTTAATCCTTCCACGGGTCCCTCTCTTCCTGATGTCCGCGGTCCTCATAGTAGAGCTTATTGTGGAGCCGGCGGATATCATACTTCACGAAGCCGCTCTCACCGATCTCATTCCAGGTGGGTAGGATATTGTACTTGGCGCACTTTTCCTTTAACTCGTCCTTTGGCATCTCGAAGAGATCGCAGGTTTCCTTGATGGTGTAGAATTCTTTTAACTTGTTGTAATCTATGAATTTCATAGACTTTTCCTCCTTTTAGGATGATTTAGATGGAGATGTGATTTGCGGTAAGAGTGAAGCATATCTCATTCCACCTTACTCTAATGTTAGTTATTTCAAGGCAAAAGCCGCTATTTCATGTTGATTTGAGCAAAGTATTTATGGTAAAGATAATACTGGGATTATAATTGCTTATGATATTTCGCAAGCAGTTGAAGTGGCAGAGGATTGGGATACATAAACAGGAGTAACGACCAAGCAGAGCTATTAATTGGTTCGCCATTAATGCAAATAACACACGCGTGTGTTTTTTGCTTGACAAATAACACACACGTGTGTTATTTTGTGTATAAAGGCGGTGATTTTGTGGCGAGTATTGGATTTGCAGAAGATTTGACTCATGAGTTTAAAAGCGATAAAAGCCGATTATCTGACAGTGATATTATTGATGCTGTGGTTGCGTTTGCCAATACAGATGGCGGAGAATTATATCTTGGCGTGGAAGATAATGGGGAGATCACGGGACTCCACAAAGACCACTCAGATATCGCCCGCTTGTCTGCGTTTATTGCAAATAAGACAGTCCCGCCAGTTCCAGTAAGATGTGAAATTTTGGACCTGGAAAAGCAAGTGCTTCAGATATCTGTTCCGAGGCGCACCAGTGTGACGGCAAGTTCTTCGGGGAAAATTCAGAGGCGGCGCTTGAAGGCCGACGGGACGCCGGAAAATGTCCCGATGTATCCCTATGAAATTGCCGGTCGGCTATCCAGCCTAAGCCTATTCGACTATTCGGCACAGGCGGTTCCTGATAGCAGTTATCAGGACTTAGATCCCGTGGAACGAGAGCGCTTGCGCAATATCATCCGCAACTATCGCGGGGAAACCTCTCTCTTGGAGTTGGAAGATGAGGAACTGGATAAGGCGTTACGGCTTGTGGTGCAAGAGGGGGGAAAACTGATTCCAACCTTCACAGGCCTTCTGTTGATTGGCAAGGCGGATCGGCTATATGCCCTGGTGCCCACAGCGGAGACAGCCATCCAGGTTTTGGTGGGGACGGATATACGGGTAAATGAATCCTTCCATTTGCCAATTTTATCTGCATTTGAAAAGATCACAGAATACTTTGCGGCGTGGAACCGCGAGGAGGAGATGGAAATTGGTCTCTTCCGCATTTCCATTCCAGATTTTGATAAACGCGCATTTCGAGAAGCGTTGGTGAATGCATTTTGCCACCGGGACTACTCCATATTGGGGCGTGTAAGGATTCAAATTAATGATGAGGGACTGACAATCAGCAATCCCGGAGGATTTGTTGAGGGAATCAATGCGGATAACCTGTTAGATGCAGAGCCCCATGGTCGCAATCCAGTTCTGGCGGATGCACTCAAGCGGATTGGTTTGGCGGAGCGTACTGGAAGAGGGATTGACCGTATTTATGAGGGATCGCTGTTATATGGGCGGGTATTGCCCGATTATTCGCAATCGACAAGCAACAGCGTTCGTTTGTTCATTCCGCGCGGCGTACCAGATAAGGCTTTTGTTCGCATGATTTCAGAGGAACAGCAACGGTTAGGTCATTCGTTGCCGATCTATTCACTGTTGGTGCTCAACGCCTTAAAACAATTGCATCAAGCCACGTTACAAGAAGTTGCTCAGATGTTAAAAAGGGAAGAAAGTAGAATCAAAACAACGATAGAAACATTGGTCGAATCTGGGCTGGTAGAAGCCCTTGGAACAGGGCGGGGACGACGGTATTTGCTGAGCGCAAAGGCATATGGCACAGGGAATGCAGTCCACTATGTCCGTCAAAAAGGGATTGATGAGGTTCGTTATGAGGGATTAATCCTTGAGTTGGCAAGAAAACAGGGAAAAGTAAAGCGGGCCGATGTGGTGGAGCTTTTGCATATTTCTCCGGCAAAAGCATATCGCGTTCTCAATCGAATGGCGGACACAGAAAAACTGACTCTGCACGGGAGGGGAGCCGGGGCCTATTATACAATAGTGTGAAGGCATCAATAGGCGCTAAAAACAGAGAGGGTCAAGGTACGTGCAGTTTTAAACTGTAGGAGAATACAGTGAAGTTTAGCATACATTGTGCATGACAACTATTTGACTACTAAAGCCACGAAATGAGGATCCAAGAAATAAGCTGATAGGATGCAATAGGGCAAGGGAAACGCACGATATAAATGCTTATTCAACGCAAGAAAGTGCTGCATTATAAGCCGAATGCCGTTGGTAAGGATGAGGTCGGCAGTTCGAATCTGCCTAGCAGCTCCATAAAAATAACCACACCGTCAGGTGTGGTTATTTTTTTCGATACCGTAGGAACTTGAAATGCTCGGCAGAAGTGAATTTCGCCTGCGCCAAGGTTTTTGCCGCAGGCGAAAACGCTTGTACGGCGCACTCGCGCCACCGGGCAGAGGGTCGGTTTCTCCTTTCTGCGGTGGCGGCATTTTTGATTGGCACAGGGCAGGAAACCCCGTTATTCCGTAGGGATAGCGGGGGGTGCTTTTCCTCTCATCTTACGAAAGAAAACAAAAAAGGCACACAGAAAGACGCGCTGGCCGCGGGGGAAAAGGACGGCGTCAATTCCGGGAGGGTGTGCCGCGCACCAGCTCAGCTGGTCATGTTCTCCCGCAGAAATACAAAGGTGTGTTCATCAGACCGCCCGGGGGCATACCGATACCCCAAACGGTCAAAGCCCTTAATCGCGTCAGGATCGGTGATCTGGTTTTCCGCCAGGTACCGCACCATCTCTCCCCGGGCCATTTTGCACAAGGTGCCCTTTTCCATGACTTTGCCGTCCCGTTCTTCCCCGAATACGCAGGTGAGAAAGCGGACGGCGGGGTTCAAATGGCGGGAGATGCACACGCTGTATTCCTGGGAGGCCAGATTCAGGATGCAGTCCGTTTCCTGGAACAGCTGCAGTGCCAGGCTGTCACCCCAGAAGGCGTAGAGGTCCTTTGCCCCGTCCACCGCTAATTTTGCCTGCATCTCCAGCCGGTAGGGAGTTACGCCGTCAAAGGGGCGCAGCAAACCATAAAATCCTGACAGGATGCGCAGATGCTCCTGGACGTAGGAATATTCCCGGGTGGTAAAGACGCCTGGGGCCATATGCTGGTACTGGATCCCCACGTAGGACAGGATGGCCGGAGTGAGGCCTTTTTGCAGATCCATGGTTTCCAACCGGTGGAGATTCAGCTCAGCGATCTGATCGTTGCAGCGCCAGAGCCGCTTCAGCCCGGCGGCGTCCATGGCGCGCATTGCCTCCAACAGCCGCCGCGTATGGGAGAGGAAGCGGGGGAGGCCCTGGCAGGGCAGGCTGTCCGTATCCACCTGCATCTTTTTGGCGGGAGAGATAATGATTCTCATGCCTGCGCTCCAAGGTAGGCCAGGATGTCGGCGGCGTTGGTGTCGGGTTTCACCTTTGGCATGACGGCTTCAATGAACCCGCGGGCATCGATGAGATAGGTGCAGCGCACGGTGCCCATGCTGACCTTGCCGTAGAGCTTTTTCTCCTGCCATGCGCCATAGGCTTCGATCACCTGGTGCTCCGGGTCGGAGAGCAGCACAAAGGGCAGATGATATTTTTCCGCAAATCTCAGGTGAGAGCCCACAGAGTCCTTGCTGATGCCGATGACCGCAACCTCTCTGCGGGCAAAGCTGACATAGTGTTCGGCAAACGCACAGGCCTGCCGGGTGCAGCCCGGCGTGCTGTCTTTGGGATAGAAATACAGCACGACTTTTTTGCCCAGAAAGTCAGACAGACTGACGGCCGTGCCGTTCTGGTCCATCAACGTGAATTCCGGGGCCTTTGTTCCAATTTCCAGCATGACGATTCCTCCTACATGGTAATGGCGACTTTCATGACGGCGTCCCGGCGGTGTTCGAAAAGGTCATAGGCGGCTTCGATGTCGGACAGGGGGTAGGTGTGGGTGATGAGGGCTGTGGTGTCGAGCCGGCCCGCCGCGATGAGCTCCAGAATCTCGGCGCAGCGGCAGCCGTCCACGCCTCCGGTCTTGAAGGTCAGGTTTTTCCCGTACATCTGAGGCAAAGGCAGCACCTGAGGGGTGTCGTACAGGGCGACCACCGTCACCACGGCGTTGGGCCGGGCACATTCCCAGGCCATGCGGAAGGTCTCCGGCGTGCCGGCCACTTCCAGCACCGCGTCGGCGCCGCCGTGGCCGCTGTGGGATTGGACCGTTTCCATGAGCTGTTCCGGCAGTGTGGGAATGACCTCCGGGTAATGCCTGCGGACAAAGTCCAGCCGGACGGGGTCGGCATCGCACACGATGATCTGCTTGGGCGTTTTCAGCCGCACGCACTGAAGGGTACAGATGCCGGTGGGCCCCGCGCCCAGAATCAGCACGGTGTCTCCCGGCGTGATGCCGGCGATATCCGCGGCCCAGTAGCCTGTGGCCAGCACGTCCCCCACCAGGAGGGCCTGCAGGTCGGAGACGCAGTCGGGAATCCGGCTCAGGCCCTGATCGGCATAGGGGACCCGGACGTACTCCGCCTGTCCGCCGTCGATGCGGCAGCCCAGCGCCCAGCCGCCGTTGGGGTCGGTGCAGTTGTTGACCCAGCCATGCCGGCAGAAGAAGCATGTCCCGCAGAATGTCTCCACATTCACCGCCACCCGGTCCCCGGGCTGAACGGTGGTGACGGCGGGGCCCACCTGCTCCACGACGCCCACCATTTCATGGCCCACCGTGACGCCGGGGACGGCCCGGGGCACCGAGCCGTGCTTGATGTGCAGATCGCTGGTGCAGATGCTGGCCAGGGTCACCCGGACGATGGCGTCCCGGTGGTGAAGCAGTGTGGGCTTGGGCTTGTCCAGAAGGGCAAATCTGCCCTGTTCCAGATAGGTATAGGCAAGCATAGGATTCACCTCAAGGTTATTATATCGACCCGGCGGCGGAAAAGCAATCTTTTGTGGCGCCTTGGGAATTGGCCTGAGAAATACAGAGTTACAATGCCGAAAGGCTGGTATCGTGTCCGATACCAGCCTTTCGGCATTTGGGAGGGACGGGGGTGAGCCGTCCGTTCTGTATAAAGGGAATGAGCAAAATTTAGTCCTGTTTACCCTTGCATTTATTGGTTACCAGGAGCAGGAGGATCAGACCGAGTACATCAATGCCAATGAACACGGAGTAGGGCAGGGTGTAGTCATTATTGGAGATGGTCAGGAGTACGGCCATGATGGCGAAGGCTGCCTTCTGCAGAAGAGAGGCGATAGAGGATACCAGAGAGTTGGCCGCAGTGAAATCATACCGTCCATAGACAGCGATGACCAGAGAGGGCATCAAGTTCAGCAGACCGCCGATACCAAAGCCCACGAAAATGATGCCGATGTAGACCAACGCTTGTACCTGGGCAAAGATCAACAACAGAAGGGCTATGATATAGGACAGAGAGTAGACGCAGGAGGCCAGCTTGGTTCCTATTTTCTGATCCAGCCAGCCCCAGAAATACGAACCGACCAGGCCGACCAGAGATGCGATGGTCAGCATCAGGGTAGCGGTTTCCTGAGAATTGCCCACGCTGATCATCCGGGGAACAAATTGAGAGATGATGCCGACGGTAACCATCCACAACAGGCCAAATCCGAGGGCGATCAGCCACATGTCCTTATCCCGCAGCAGGCGACCAATGGTAAAGGGACTTTTATATGCCCGCATAGCTGCCATCTGGGATTCTACCTGCTCTGCGCCCTGTGCGATGTTATCGGGATAGGCACCCACTTCTTCCGGATAATCTTTCACCCAGAAGAACGAGATGATGCCCAGAAGAAGGACGACAGCACCCACAACAATGCTGGACAGCTGCAGCCCGATGTGTCCGTACAGGGTGCTCAGAATGGGAACGACGGTAGCAGAACAGAGAGGGGCGCCCATGGTGGCCCAGCCCAGGGCAATGCCTTTTTTGCGGGGGAACCAGTTGCCCATCAGGGTGGCGGTGGCAATCAGACCGAAAGCATTGGCCACAAAACTCACTGCAGTGAGGGTGATGAGATACATGACGGGGGTGCTGGAATAGCCGAAAATTGCGTATAGGACACCGGTAATGATCAGAGACCAGGCGGACATTTTGCGTACGCCGGTCTTGATGCAGATCCGGCCGAAAACAACGCCGCCAATCACGCCGATCACGCCGGCGGGGGTAGCAAAGCCCAACAGCAGGTTGCGATCCATGCCATAGAGCCCGGCAAACGTGTCGGGGTACAGGTTCATGCTGTCCACGCACAGAGCAGCGTAGAAATAGTAGAGCAGGAAGGCATAGATAATCATGCTCCAACCCCATTTGCCGAACCGGCTGTTGGTTAGCTGTTTGTTATCCACGATAACACACTCCTTTTTCTCTTTTTGCTATTCTTACTGCGGATCCTGTGGGATGACCGGCAGGAGAATATGAGAGGGATGAATTCCATCTCGGTAGACCTTATGGCAAACAGTGGCGTTGCGGCAGATGTGGTAAGGAATGTATTCTGTATCTGCCACACAGCATGCGCCGTCCGGAAGATCTAGGCAGGAAATTTCTACGCAGATGCGATGGCCGGCCTTGAATAGGTGGCAGACTGACAGAACTTCCACGTCGTACTCATTGATCTCTCCGGGAACCACGGGTTTCTGTGCGTCCTGAGTAAGCTTGTGCCAGGGACGGTAGGGAGTGGACAGCTGGGGATCCAGTTCGCGCATAGAGGCTTTTAGAAAACCCTTGGTAAGGTAGAGCTCGGGCAGCTCAGGCAAGTCCCGTTCTCCCTGGCGTCCGGTGCGATGGGAGCAGTCTGGCCCCAAATCCTTCAGTGTAATGATCCAGTTGGTGTCGTCACTGTCGATAGAGGCCCAGAACTTCATGGAAATGGGGCCGGCAATGAGCACGTCTTCAGACAGTGGATCCGTCATATACCGCAGCTTGGCAATTTTGTTGGTGAGGGTGGGCGGGGACTGAACAAAGGCGTCCGGTTCGTTGGCCCCGTCCCAGGAGTAGGGGTCAATGGGGTCGCGCTGCAGACGTTCCCAGGAATTGAGGTAGAATGGGGTCCACTGAGTTTCAGGCAGGGGCCAGTTTTCGCCGCTGTGCCACTGGTTTTCCCCGGTGACGTAGTAGCGGACGGGAGGTTCGTCCATAACGCCGGTATCAATGCCTTTGAGCCAGTAGTCATACCACTTCAGGGCCTCGTTGTGAAGAACCTTGCTGTGGAATGGGCGCTCCTGATGGGCGGGACCGGTGAGCAGAAGCTTTTTGGGCACGTCATGGAGCAGTTCATAGAGGTGCTGGCAGCCTTGCCAATGGAAGTGATAGTCGATGGCATACTGGCCGGATCCGGTATAGACCGGGATCTGAATCCGATCAGCCTTGTCCTTCCCCAGTTGGTAGGAGTCCGGGCTGTCGTAGGGGTAGAGCAGGGAGGGCCATGTAAGGCCCAGCGGATTGCTCTGCCCCTTCTGCGTGAGCAGGTTGTAAAAATTTTTGTACATCCGGTAATCGGGATTGTGCATGGCTTTTTCCCAGAGTAGCTCCAGATCTTCTGGTAATTCAGGCGGCTGCCCCCGGGTCATATGGTCCACACTCATGTGGTCCAGATGATAGAATAGCGTACTGAGCACACCGCCCAAATTCAATTCGCGGAAGCCGCCAAAGACAAAGCCTGGATCCTGCGGAAAGATGGCCTTGAGATGTGGGGGCTGACTGCCGGCAGCCATAACTTGATTCATACCGAAGTTGGACAGCCCGATCATACCGATGTTGCCGTCACACCAGTCCTGCTGAGCCATCCATTCGATCAAATCATAGTGATCCCACTGTGCATCCAGCGGGGAGCCAGGACCGGATTTTCCTGCGCCCCGGGCCTGGGCGACCACGTGGGCATAGCCCCGGGTACAAAAGAACTTTGTGTCGCCCGACTCGATATTGCCGAACCAGAAATGGGACCAGGCAGGTTGGGGCGGCATGGATGCGGAGTATTCTGCATCCAGAAGGTCTTTGTTGTGCTGGCCAAAAGATAACAATGCGGGAAAGGGGCCTTCGCCGTCGGGAAGATTGATATCGATGCACAGTTGCACACCGTCCCGCATGGGCACGTAGACATCTTTCCTTGTTTTGAAGCCCGTGTATTGTATCGGCGGCTGATAGTCTGTAAAAGGCTTCCGACTCATGGGTACCGTCACTCACTTTCTGAAAATTTGAAGATATAGGCCGGTCTTGATTTCTGATGGACTTCTCTGTATAGTAAGTGTAACTCAGAATTTTGCGATTTGGATTGGCAAAAGACGAACAAATAAGGACAGGGCATTGTGCATTTTTGCACAATTCCCTGTGAGGAGGGATTGGTGTGCTGGCGTACGAATTGGCACGGGATTTGGAAGAATATGCGCCGATATCCGCAGTATTGGATGACACGCCGCTGACAACAGCAGAGCCGTTGCCTGCAACAGGGACGCCGCTGGAGCGGGATGTGTTGTATCTGACGAGGGGAACACCTGATCCTGAATGCTTTGAGGCGCCGGTGCACTTGCTTTTGCTGGGCGGGGTTGTCCCGGAAGGGTACCGGGGCCAGGCAACCGTGATCGCCATTCCTGACAGCGGCGTGGCGGATACCGTCTTTCGGCGGGTGCAGGAGCTGTTTCGGGAAGATCGGAGGCTGACCGGATTTGCAGCCCACCTGTTGAGCATGCTGGCAGGAAATGCTACGTTGCAGCAAGTGGTGGATGAGGCATACAAAATACTGGGGAATCCCGTTTTTGTATTTGACGCAGGATTTGCGCTGACCGCAGCCAATTGGGACGTGATGAGTTACGACCCGGAGGCCAAGCATTTTATCGAAAACAGATACTTATCGCCAAAGGATATGAAGGCCATCAACTTTGACCATATCCATCAGCGGGCGATGCGCAGTGCACAGCCCGTACTGGTACGCAACCCGAACTATCAGGGAGACCGCATTGTTGCCCGATTGGAATACGGGAATAAGATTGTTGGGCATATTGTGATGACCGAGACCAATCGGCCAATCAACGGATATGACTTCAAGGCGGTATCTGTACTGCGGGATGTGGTTGTTCAACTGTTCCAGAGAGATGAGTTTGTACGCAACTCCAGAGGATTTCATTATGAGCATTTGATCTGTGATCTGCTGGACGGGAAAATCCCACTGGGGCAGCAGTTGCAGGAGCGGCTGGCATACGTGGATTTTCATTTTGAGGCGCTGACCTATGTGGTGGTGGCAGAGCTTGGGCGGACTCCTCAATTTGTGAATCCAAGCTATATTCGCAGCCGGTTTGAAAGTCTGCTGCCGGGCAGTTGTTCTGTTCTGTACAACGGACAGATTCTGCTGATTGTTACACGACAGGAGAAAGAGGCGATTACCAGGCGGGAGATAGCGGCATTTTGCAAATACTGTGAGGAAGAAAATCTTTATTGCGGTATGTCTAATCCATTTGGCAGTGTAGTGGAGCTTCCGCAGTTTTATCGTCAGGCGCTGCGGGCACTGGAGTTGGGAGCAGATCGGGCAGGACTATATATCTATAAGGATTATGCCTCAGAACACCTTGCGGCGGTATTTTGTGCGAAGGAAAAGCCAGAGACATTTTGCCATCCAGCCATTAGAATGCTGGTCGCTTATGACAGAAAACAAAAGACCGAGCTGGCAAAGACACTGTATCACTTTCTGCGTTGCGAACGAAATGTGGTAAAAACTGCCCAGGAAATGTATTTGCACCGGAATACCCTCAGCTATCGTATGAAGAAAATTGAAGCGTTGACGAGACTGGATCTGGAAGATCCGGACACTCGGCAGTATTTGATGTTGTCCTTTCTTGTCAATTCGGAGTGGGAATCCCTGTAAACACAAGAGGCATCGCAGAATTGCGGAGAAAACATGAAAACTCCCCGGTCCGGAGTTCACCCGGACCGAGGATTGATGTCAGATGGGCACAGGGAGAAAGACAGCCTCAGCCCTCAATGGCGGCCTTGATGGCGTCAAAGATCTCGTCCTGATTTTCACACATCACCATGAGAATGGTGCCGTCTTTCAGGGTTTCCCCCTTTTTCGTCATAGCCCGGTGGATGGCCTCCGGATCGATGTCCCTGTAGAGCTCAGAGTCCGCAAGATTTCCGGC
>CALWXG010000057.1 GCA_944385435.1 uncultured Oscillospiraceae bacterium | reverse complement strand
GTATATTTATATATACCCTTGCATGCATTCGGCCATCCCGATATAACCGCAAACAAGCATGTATCAGTTGCGCGGCGCATTTCCCTCTGCGTATACTCAGATTAGAAAGAGGGGGCACGACCCCGCTTGCCCGCTCCGCACCTCCGCTGCGGTGCGGGCCTGTCTTTTGAAAGGAGCGAATACGCAATGAACTTTGATCTGGTCATTAAAAACGGTCTGGTTTACACGGAGCAGGGCTTTTATAAGCTGGACATCGGTGTAAAAGGGGAAAAGATCGCGGTGCTGGCCCAGCCCGGCACGGAGATGGAGGCTGGCCGCGTCATTGACGCCGAGGGCAAGCATGTCCTGCCCGGCTTTATTGACTGCCACTGCCATCTGCGGGATCCCGGTCTGACCCAGAAGGAGGACTTCTACACCGGCACCATGGCAGCCGCCCACAGCGGCATCACCATGGTCTGTCCGCAGCCCAACACCAAGCCTGTGCCCTCCACTCTGGAAGCTTATCTGGAAGAGGTGGAGGTCGGCAAGGCCAAGGCGGTCATCGACTTCAACCCCATTGGCAACCCCCTGGGCCCCCGGGAGGATGTGCAGAAGATCAAGGACGCCGGTGCCGCCTGGTTCAAGCTGTTTGAGAAGGTGGCCACCTATCCCTACAACACCACCGCTGGCACCCTGGATACTCACCGGATCTATCAGGCCTTCCAGGACTGTGCCGCCGCCGGCGCCTACTGCTCTGTCCACCCCTTCGACAAGAACTTCTTCGATGCCGCTGTGGAAGAGGTCAAGGCCGAAGGCAAGCCCGTGGATCTGAAGAATACCCGTTACCGCTGGTACTCCGATGAAGAGATGACCGGCGCCGCCTATCAGCTGGCCTACTTCGCCCGCAAGACCGGCATGAAGTGGTATGCCATGCACTGCTGGATGCCCGGCTATGTGGATCTGGTGCGGATGCTGAAGGAGCGGGGCGACATGACCATCGTGTCCAGCATGGAGTACATGCCTGCCATTGACGCCTCTGACGAGATCTACGACATTGCCAGCGGCAAGTACATCTTCGTCGGCCACGACGCCCAGCCCGACAAGGAGAAGATCTGGAAAGCCATCCGGGACGGCGTCATCGACATGGTGGGTTCCGACCACGCCCCCCACGCCCCCAGCGAGTATCATCCGGATGACGCCCTGCACACCGGCGCCGGCTTCGCCATGCTGGACTACTTTGGCCACCTGCTGGTCAGCCATGTAAACGAGGGCTGCTATGACCTGAACAAGCTGGTGGAAATCACCTCCGTGAACTTTGCCAAGACCTTCGGTATGTATCCCCGGAAGGGCTCCAACATCGTGGGCACCGACGCCGACTTCACCATCGTGGACCTGAACGATGAGTGGGTCATCACCGAGCAGGACAAGGTTTACACCAAGACCCAGACCATCCCCTATGTGGGCCGGAAGATGCACGGCCGGGTCACCCACACCGTGGTGCGGGGCAGCGTGGTCATGGAGAACGGCGTGGTCAACGGCGTGCCCGGCTACGGCAAATTCGTCACCCCGCAAAACAGCAAGTGAGGCCGGGACATGGACGATAAATACGGATCCATTGAGGAGCGGGTCTCCGGCCTGTTCACCACCGAAGCCCGTCTCCAGACCTGGCTGGACGTGGAGGCAGCACTGGCCCGGTGTCAGGCAGAGCTTGGCATCATCCCCGGGGAAGCCGCGGAACAGATTGCCGCTGCGGCGAACATTGAGAACATCGACATGGAGGAGTACCAGCTGCGGTATAAAAAGACCAAGCACCCGCTGGTGCCCCTGCTGGATCTCCTGAAGCAGGCCGCCGGCCCCGCCGGCGAATACGTCCACCTGGGCGCCACCACCCACGATGTGGTGGACATCGCCAAGATGGTCATGATGAAGAAGGTGTGGGACATCACCGAACAGGTGCTGCTGGACATCGAGGGTGAGCTGGTCCGCCTGATGGAGGAACACAGCGGCACGCTTATGGCCGGCCGGACCCACAACATCCAGGCCCTGCCCGTCACCTTTGGCTTCAAGGTGGCCGTCTGGGCCAGTGAGCTGGGCCGGGACATCCAGCGTCTGCGGGAAAGCCGGGAACGCATTTTCGCCGTCACCTTCTCCGGCGCCAGCGGCACCATGTCCTCCTTTGACGGCAAGGGCGCCCAGCTGGAGGCTATGCTGGCCCGGCACTTCGGTCTGTCCGTCCCCGACCTGTGCTGGCACGCCGCCCGGGACCGCATCGCGGAACTGGCCGGCATCCTGGCCATTGTCGGCGGCACCCTGGGCCGGATTGCCCAGGAGGTCTATCTGCTCATGGGCACTGAGACCGGAGAGCTGTCCGAGGGCTACACGGAGGGCCTGGTGGGCTCCTCCGCCATGCCCCACAAGATCAACCCCATCAACAGCCAGCACATCATGGGCGACTCCCGCAGCCTGCGGTATGATGCCGCCCACTGCCTGGAGTGCATGCGCATCGACCATGAGCACAACCTGATCCACTTTGACGACGAGCGCACCACCCTGGAGCACATGGGGGTCACCATGGCCGACCTGCTCCACCGTTCCTGGGAAATGATCTCTACCCTGTACGTCAACAAGGAGCGGATGCGCCGCAACCTGGATCTGCTGAAGGGCGCCGTGGAATCTGAGGCCGTTATGCTGGCCCTGGGTAAAAAAATCGGCAAGATGACCGCCAAGGGCATCGTCACCGAACTGGCCGTCCAGGCCGTGCGGCAGGACGTCTCCCTGGCCCAGCTGCTCAAGCAGGATGAGCGGGTCATGGATCACCTCACCCCGGAGGAGATTGACCACCTTCTGGATCCCGCCCCTTATGCCAAGGACGCCGCCGCCATTGCCCTGAGCTATGCGGCAAAAATCAGAGAACGTCGGAAGGCAGAGGGAACGGACTGACTGATCCCCGCCTAGGCTGAACATAAAACTGCCGGAACTTCCCCGCCGTATGGGGAGGTTCCGGCAGTTTTTTCTTTTCGCGGACTATCCCAGCACCTTTGCCGCGTGCTCCTCGGCAAACTGGCGGCTGTACAGGTCGTGGTAGTAGCCCTTCCGCTTCAGCAGCTCCAGGTGGGTCCCCTGTTCCACGATCTGGCCGTCCCGCACCACCAGAATCAGATCCGCCTTGCGGATGGTGGACAGCCGGTGGGCGATGAGGAAGGAGGTGCGGTCCCGGAGCAGGTGGTCGATGGCCTCCTGGATGAGCTGCTCGGTCTGGGTGTCGATGGAGGCTGTTGCCTCGTCCAGCACAAAGATCCTGGGGTTGGCCAGCACCGCCCGGGCAAAGGAGATCAGCTGCTTCTCCCCGGTGGACAGACGGTCGCCCCCCTCGCCCACGTCGCTGTCCCAGCCCTTCTCCAGCTTGGCCACCACCGTGTCGGCGGATACCGCCCGGGCGGCCGACTCCACCTCTCCGTCGGTGGCGTCCAGCCGGCCGTAGCGGATGTTCTCCCGCACGGTACCGGAAAACAGGTGGGGATTCTGGAGTACATAGCCGATGTTGGAGTGGAGCCACAGCTGACTGCGCTCCCGGTAATCCCGGCCGTCGATGAGGATCTGGCCGGAGGTGGGCTCAAAAAACCGGCAGGCCAGGTTCACCAGGGTGCTCTTTCCCGCCCCGGTCTCCCCCACGATGGCCACGGTGGTGCCCGCCGGGATGTGGAGGTTGAAGTGGCTGAGCACGTCCTCCCCTCCGTCGGGGTATCGGAAGCTCACGTCCCGGAATTCGATCTCCCCGTTCAGGGGCTCCCAGTTCTCCCGTCTGGGGTGGAAGGCATCCCCGTACTTCGCCACCACTTCCGGGGTGTCCACGATCCTGGGCTTCTCGTCCAGCAGACCGGTGACCCGCTCAATGGAGGCCTGAAGGGAGATAAACTCGGACAGGTTGGCGGCAATGGTCTGGATGGGCTCGAACACCGCCACCGCATAGGCGGCAAAGGCGGACAGGGTGGCGATCTCCAGCACCTGCCGGGTCACCATACTGCCTCCCCGCAGCAGCACGATGGCCACCGCCAGGGAGGAACAGAACAGCACCAGGGGGATGTAGACGGCGCTGAGCCGGGCAGCCCGGACGCCGGAGTCGTGCATCTGACCGGTGAGGGCACGGAAACTGTCCGTGCTCTGCTCCTCCGTCACCAGGGTCTTGGAGGTCTTGGCCCCGGATATGCCCTCGTTGAAGGCGCCGGTGATCTTGGAGTTGAGCTTGCGCACCTTCCGGTTCCAGTGGAGGATGCGCCCCTGAAAATAGCCGGTGAGCAGGGCAATGGCGGGCACAATGAGGAGAATGACCAGAGCCAGCTTCCAGTTCAGCGCCAGCATGGCGCCGAAGGACCCCAATACATAGAACAGGGCCCACAGCAGATCCGCCAGGTTCCAGGAGATCATGGCGGCAATGCGGTTGGTGTCGCTCATGAGCCGGGCGATGAGATAACCCACCGGCGTGACGTTGTAAAAGGACAGGGACAGGGTCTGGAGGTGATGGAACAGATCCCGGCGCAGATCCCGGCCCAGACTCATCTCGATGTACATGGCGTTCCGGCTGAACCCCACCACCGTCAAGGCCTGGAACAGAATCACCGCCAGGTAGACCAGCGCAAAGGGGATCAGACCCCGGAGGGTGTCCCGCTCAATGAAGGTTGCGATGGCATAGCGCTGGAACAGCGGCAGGGCCACGTCCACCGCGGCACAGGCCAGGTTCAGGATAAACAGCAGGACAAAATCCCGTCGGAACGCCCCCAGCAGGGGAATCAGCCGCTTCCAGATGCTCAGCTGAAAGGATTTCGTATAGTCCTGTTCGTCATAGGCCGCCATCAGCTCTGCCCCCTTCCTGGATGAGCCGGCGGTCGTCGCTGCTCATCTGAATCTCGTAGATCTCACGGTAGATGCCCGGACGGGCAATCAGCTCGCTGTGTGTGCCCAGGTCCGCCACCCGGCCGTCCTCCAGCACCAGGATGCGGTCGGCCTGCATCAGGGTGGTAATCCGGTGGGAGATGAGGATCACCGTGGCGCCCTGCACCTGCTCCCGCAGGGCGGTGCGGATCTTCGTGTCCGTCTCCGCGTCCACCGCAGACAGGGAGTCGTCAAACACCATCACCGGCGCATGTTGCATCAGCATCCGGGCAATGGCCACCCGCTGCTTCTGTCCGCCGGACAGGGTGACTCCCCGCTCCCCCACCATGGTCTCATATCCGTCGGGGAACTCCTGGATGGCCTCGTCCACGCAGGCCACCGCCGCGGCGTGGCGCAGCTCCTCCTCCGGAGCCCGGGGACAGGTGGCTGCAATATTCTCCCGGATGGTCTGGGAGAACAGGAAGGGCTCCTGGAGCACCAGGCCGATCTGCCGGCGCAGGCACTCCCGGCGGAGGGTCCGGATGTCCCGGCCTCCGATGGTGATCCTGCCCTGTCCCTCCCCCAGGTCGTAGAGGCGGTCCAGCAGATGGATCAGGGTGCTCTTGCCGGAGCCGGTGCCCCCCAGCACCGCGAAGGTGCTGCCCTGGGGAATGGCAAAGGACACGTCCTTCAGCACCGGCTGCCCCTCATAGCCGAAGGTGACGTGGTCAAAGACGATGTCTCCCCGCAGCTCCACGTCCTCCGCCTCCGGCGTGTCCCGCTCCTCCGGGGCCTTGAGGATATAGCCCACCCGATCCATGGATACCCCGGCCTTGCTCATGTCGCTGAGCACCCGGCCCAGGGCGCGCACCGGCCAGGCCAGGGTCTCGTTGTACCCCACAAAGGCAATGAAGCCGCCCAGGGTCATCCGGCCCTCCACCGTCTCGATGGTGCCCACCACGATGACGGCCATCACCTGCAGACAGGTGAGCAGCGTGCCAGACGCCCAGTAGATGCTCATCAGCTTGCCCAGCCGGATCCACAGCTGAGAAAAGCGGTTGTTCTTTGCGGCGAACCGATCCTCTTCAAACCGTTCCCGGCCGAAGGCCCGCACCACCCGTACCCCGGTGAAGTTCTCCTGGGCGCAGGTGGTCACCTCACCCTCCGCCTCGTCCGCCGCCTGGAACCGCCGGGAGATCTTCCGGTAGAAGATTCCGGAGGACAGCCCCACAACGGGGATAAACACCAGAGACACCAGGGACAGCCGGGGGCTCATGGAGATCATGATGGACAGGTAGAGTACGATGAGGAACACCGTGCGCACCACTTCCACCAATTGCAGGCACACAAAGTTGCGGATGACCTCCACGTCGGAGGTACACCGTTGGATGATGTCCCCCGTGGAGTGGGCGGTGTGCCATTCAAAGTCCAGGTGCTGGATGTGCCGGAACAGGTCGTCCCGGATCTTCTTCACAAAGCCCTCCGATCCCTTGGACAGGTTGACCCGCTGCCCGTAGGTACAGATACCCCGGAGAATAGCCACCACCACTACGGCACCGGCGGCCAGCCACAGCGCCCGGATGGGCTCCGCCTTCAGGCCCTCCAGATCGATCAGCCCCCGCAGCAGGGCGGGCAGCTGGGCCGGTTCCTCCCCCAGAACGGAGTCCACGGTGATCTTGATGATCTGGGGCGTCAGGGCATTGAATATCATACTCAGGCAGGCGCATAGCAGCGCTGCCGCAAAGAACCCCAGGTTGCCCCGGAGATAACGGGCCACCAGATTCAGTTTCTCCCCCTTCGGGAGCTTAAATTGCGTCTCCATGGCGCACTCCTCTCTCGATTTTCCGTGTTTTGTTCCCGCCGGCCGGCATACAAAAACGCCCCTCCGTCCGGAGGGGCGCGCGTTATCTCACCCGGCGGCGCGGCGGCAAAACCGCCTCAGGCCCAGGCGCACAGCACTCCCAACCCAGCGGGAATCTCGTATTGATCCAGATGGTACTCTGCTCTCATCTTCACCATGCTGCGCGCCTCCTTCCCGTTGTTTTTCTCAGTATAGCCTCTTCCTCCCCATCTGTCAACCCCTGGCGCGGCCGGCGGTTTTCCACTCGCTCCCCATTGACAAGCCCTGCTCCACTGCCTATCATAGAACACAGGGCGGCGCTCCCGCGCCTCCCATGTCTTTCCAAAGGAGGTCCTCGCTGTGACCCTTGACCAGCTGCGCCGCACATTCCAGGGCCGCTCTCCCGGCCTGATGGGAGTACACACCCACTATGCTGTCCTGGTCCCCGTGGTGGAAGCGCAGGGCGGACCTTCTCTCCTGTTTGAGGTGCGGGCCAGCACTTTGATCCGGCAGCCCAATGAGGTTTGTTTTCCCGGCGGCAAAGTGGAGCCGGGGGAGACACCCCAGGACTGCGCCCTCCGGGAGACCGGGGAGGAGCTGTCCATTCCCCCCTCGGATATCTCCCTCATCGGTCCGCTGGACTGTCTGGCCCATGCCTCCTCCTCGCTGCTCCATCCCTTTCTGGCTCAGATCCGTCTGGACCGCCTCTCTCCCAATCCGGCTGAGGTGCAGGAGACCTTCCTGGTCCCCCTCTCCTTCTTCCAGTCCAATCCACCGCTGTCCTACTCCTATCCTCTGGTTCCTCAGGTGGGGGCTGATTTCCCCTACGATCTGATCGGCTTTCCCCAGGGATACCCCTGGCGGGCCGGTCAGGGCGAGGTACCCATTTATCTCTATCAGGGCCACGCCATCTGGGGCCTCACCGGACGCATTGTACGCTGGGTAACCGAACAACTTTCCTGATCAAAAAACAGCCGGATCCTTGCACAGCCCTGCAAAGATCCGGTTGTTTTTTGCCTGTTCTGCCCTGGCGACGCAAAAATCCCCCGTCAGTCGACGGGGGATCCTGCATTACATTACACCAGCTGGATGATCGCCATCTCCGCTGCGTCGCGTCGTCGGGGCAAAATCCGCTCAGTTCCGTTTCCGCCCAAGACCGGCGAAAACTCCACCCGCTCCCTTGCCCCTCCTCTCCCCACCAAAGGCCCGCCTTTGCCGGGGCCCCCGATCCGCCGCGGCGACGCAAAAATCCCCCGTCAGTCGACGGGGGATCCTGCATTACATTACACCAGCTGGATGATCGCCATCTCCGCTGCGTCGCCGCGGCGGGGGCCCATCTTCAGCACCCGGGTGTAGCCGCCGTTGCGGTCGGCGTATTTGGCGCCGAGCTCATGGAACAGCTTCTTGGCCACATCCTCCTTGGTCAGGTAGGACAGGGCCTGACGATAGGATGCCAGATCGTTCTTCTTGGCCAGGGTGATCATCTTCTCAGCCATGGGGGCGACTTCCTTCGCACGGGCGTAGGTGGTCTTGATCTGTCCGTTTTCCAGCAGATAGGTGGTCATGGCGCGCAGCATGGCGCGGCGCTGATCGCTGGGCCTGCCCAGCTTGCGGTTTGTAGCCATTGTAAACTCTCCTTCGACCTCGCATGGCGAGATCCACATAAAATTCGTTCCGGCACCCTTTCGGGACAGACGTGCGCGAGGAGGAACGTTACATACTCTCGCGCTGCCGTGTTCCGGGGCAAGTCCCCCGGAAATGCCGCCGCTCACGACGGCTCGGTCGCTTAAGTGTTATTCTCGTCGCTGGCCAGGGACAGGCCCATCATAGCCAGCTTGTTGATGACCTCTTCCAGGCTCTTGCGGCCCAAATTGCGCACCTTCATCATCTCTTCCTCCGTCTTGGAAATCAGATCCTCCACGGTGTTGATGTTGGCCCGCTTCAGGCAGTTGAAGGAACGCACGGACAGGTCCAGCTCCTCAATGGTCATCTCCAGCACCTTGTCCCGCTGAGCCTCGGCCTTCTCCACCACAGTGGCCTTGGAGCCCATGGTCTCGGACAGGTCGGTGAACAGGGTGAAATGATCCACCAGAATGCGGGCCCCCAGGGAGACCGCATCCCGGGCAGAGATGGTGCCGTTGGTCCAGACCTCAAGGGTGAGCTTGTCGTAGTCGGTGGCATCACCCACACGGGTATTTTCCACGGTGTAGTTCACCTTGCGCACCGGAGTGTACACAGAGTCCACCGGAATGACCCCGATGATCGTCTGGGCAGGTTTGTTCTTGTCCGCAGTAATGTAACCGCGGCCCTGGGACAGGGTCAGCTCCATATTCAGCGTGGCGTCAGGGCCCAGGGTGGCAATGTGATGCTCCGGATTGAGCACCTCCACATCGCTGTCTGCCTTGATGTCGCCGGCGGTGACAATCCCTTCTCCGGAGGCCTCAATGTAGACCGTCTTGACGCCTTCGCTGTACAGCTTGGCGATGATTCCCTTGACATTGAGCACGATCTCCGTCACATCCTCCTTGACACCCGGGATCGTGCTGAATTCGTGCTGCACACCGGCGATCTTGATGGTAGTGACAGCGGTACCGGGCAGAGAGGACAGCAGAATGCGGCGCAGAGAGTTACCGATCGTGGTGCCGTAGCCCCGTTCCAGGGGTTCCACCACATATTTGCCGTAGGTTTCATCCCCGGCGTTCTCAATACACTCGATACGCGGCTTCTGGATTTCTACCATATCGTGTTTACCCTCCTTTTACACTGTGGCATGGGATGGCCTGCCAGAAATCGTTGCGATATCGCGAGGGCTGCTGCATTACTTGGAATACAGCTCCACGATGAGGTTGACGGACACATCGAAGTCCAGGTCGTCCCGGCCGGGCATGGCAACTACCTTGCCCTCGAGAGGAGCGTTCTTGCTCTTCTCCAGCCACTTGGGAGCGGCCACAAACTTGTCGTCCTCAACCAGCTTCTTGAACTTGACGGAAGAGCGGCTCTTATCGCACACGGCGATCACGTCGTCCAGCTTCACCAGGTAGGAGGGGATGTTCACCCGCTTGCCGTTGACGGTGAAGTGGCCGTGGTTGACCAGCTGACGGGCCTCGCGGCGGGTGCTGGCCAGACCCAGACGGAACACCACGTTGTCCAGACGGCGCTCCAGCAGGGTCATCAGCTCGTCGCCGGTGTTGCCCTTCATCCGGGCGGCCTTCTCATAGTAGGAGCGGAACTGCTTCTCCAGCACGCCGTAGATGAACTTGACCTTCTGCTTCTCGGTGAGCTGCAGGGCGTACTCGCTCTTCTTGCTCCGGCGCTGGGGGCCGGGCTTCCGGTTGGTCTGCTTGTTGATGCCCATCACCGCGGGAGAAATCCCCAGCGTAGCGCAACGCTTCAGATAGGGCTGCATATTCTTAGCCATATTGGTTTTCCTCCTTCCAGATTACACGCGGCGGCGCTTGGGCGGACGGCAGCCGTTGTGGGGAACGGGGGTCACGTCCTTGATCAGGGTGACCTCCAGGCCCACAGCCTGCAGAGCCCGGATGGCGGCCTCACGGCCCTGGCCGGGACCCTTCACGTACACTTCCACGCTCTTGAGGCCGCACTGCTCGATGGCAGCGTTGGCAGCGGTCTCAGCGGCGGTCTGGGCGGCAAAGGGGGTGGATTTCCGGGAACCACGGAAGCCCATCTCACCGGAGGAAGCCCAGGACAGGGCGTTGCCCTGCATGTCGGTGACGGTGATCATGGTGTTGTTGAAGGAGGAGCGGATGTGAACCTGACCCTTCTCCACATTTTTGCGCTCACGACGGCGCTTGATTACTTTCTTTGCGGTAGCCATGTGTCAATCCCTCCTTACTTCTTCTTGTTGGCCACGGTGCGCTTGGGACCCTTGCGGGTACGGGCGTTGGTCTTGGAGCGCTGGCCACGGACGGGCAGGCCCTTGCGGTGACGGATGCCACGATAGCAGCCAATTTCGGTCAGGCGCTTGATGTCCATCGCCACATTGCGGCGCAGGTCGCCTTCCACCACGTACTCGTGACCGATGATCTCACGCAGCTTGGCCTCTTCGGCGTCGGTGAGGTCCTTCACGCGGGTGTCGGGGTTGATGCCCGCCTTCTCCAGAATCTTGTTGGCGCTGGTGCGGCCAATTCCGTAAATATAGGTGAGTCCGATCTCGACTCGCTTTTCCTTCGGCAGATCAATGCCGGCAATACGTGCCATATTCCTCCTGCCCCTCCTTTAACCTTGTTTCTGCTTGTGCTTGGGGTTCTCGCAAATGACCATAACTTTGCCCTTGCGCTTGATGATCTTGCACTTCTCGCACATGGGCTTGACAGACGGTCTGACTTTCATATCGTTTAACCTCCTGTAAATGCCTGAATGGCCCCCATACCGACGGAGGCAAGGCCCCGGCCGGTACAGGTCGTGAATGTCTTCTGCTATCTTGTGCCGCGCGGAGCGGCAATGCGTGTCATAAACTGCTGATTACTTCGAGCGCCAGGTGATGCGACCCTTGGTCAGGTCATACGGCGACATCTGCACCGTCACCTTGTCGCCGGGCAGGATACGGATGAAGTTCATCCGCAGCTTGCCGGAGATGTGCGCCAAAATAATATGGCCGTTTCCGATGTCCACGTTGAATGTGGTGTTGGGCAGGGCCTCGGTGACGACACCCTCCAACTCGATCATATCGTCCTTTGCCAAAGCGTCATACCTCCATTTCCTCCCGAAAGGCCGCAAGGGCCGCCCGGAGTTCTCTGTCCCGGACAGGCTGGCCGGTTCGGACTTTTTCCATCACCGGATGGTTCCAGCTCCCCACAGGCTGCACGTGCTTTTCCTGTTTCCGCTTGGGCCGGGCCACCCGCCTCCGCTTCCCGTCCGCCAGCAGCAGCCAGCCGTCCTGTGCGTCCATGACGCACAGCAGGCCTCCGCTGTCCCTGCCGGCAAGGGAGCGGACAATCTGAGCTTTTTCCAATCCCATCTTACGGTTCCTCGCATACTGTGAGGATTTCAGGATCACCGTCGGTGATCAGGATGGTGTTTTCGTAGTGGGATGCCAGGGTGCCGTCCTCAGTGACGGTCGTCCACTGATCCTTGAGCACCCGTACATGCCAGTCACCCTGGCACACCATGGGCTCTACCGCGATGGTCATTCCGGGCTGGAGCCGGGCCAGATGTCCGGCCGGTCCGAAATTCGGCACCTCCGGTGCCTCGTGGAGTTTTCTTCCCACTCCGTGGCCCACAAAATCCCGGACCACAGAAAAGCCATGGGCCTCAACATATTTCTGAACCGCATGGGAGATGTCAGACACTCTCTGCCCTTTCCGGGCAAATTTGATGCCTTCCCAGAAGCTCTGTTCCGTCACTTCGATCAGTCTCCGGGCCTCATCGGACACCTGCCCGCAGGGGAAGGTTGCGGCGCAGTCCCCGTGGAAACCGTCGATGTACGCCCCCACGTCCACGCTGACAATATCCCCTTCCTTCAGGACAATCTTCCTGGAGGGGATGCCGTGGATGACCACATCGTTGACTGAGATACACGCTGATCCGGGGAACCCGCCGTACCCCAGGAAGGAGGGGTGCGCACCGTGGCCTTTGATGTACTTGCGCACCGCGGCGTCGATCTCGAGGGTGGTAACGCCTGGCTTGACAAGTTCTTCCGCCACTTTGCGCGCCCCGGCGGCGATCCGGCCGGCTTTGCGCATGCAGTCCAGTTCCCTGGACGATTTCAGAGTGATCAGTTCCATTGCTTACAGTTTCAGGGCTTCCAGCACCACCTTGGAGGTGGCCTCGATGCTGGGCTGATTTTGTACCGGGCGCAGAATGCCCCGTTGGGCGTAAAATTCCTTCAGCGGTTCCGTCTCCGCATGGTAGACTTCCAGACGATGCTTCACCGTCTCCGGCTTGTCGTCGTCCCGCTGCTCCAGCTGCCCGCCGCACTTGTCGCACACACCGGGCATCTGGGAGGGAGCGTTCTGTACATGGTAGGTGGCGCCGCACTTGTGACAGAAGCGGCGGCCCTCCATACGCTCCTCAATCTCCTCGTCAGAGATCTCAATGGACAGCACATTGTCGAACTGTACGCCCGCCTTCTCCAGGGACTCCGCCTGGGCGATGGTGCGGGGCACTCCGTCCAGAATGTAGCCCTTGGCGCAGTCAGGCTGGGCCAGCCGCTGGGCCACGATGTCAATGATGACCTCGTCGGGCACCAGCTTGCCGGCATCCATATAGCTCTTGGCCAGAAGGCCCACAGGGGTGCCTTCCTTCACTGCGCTGCGCAGGATGTTTCCCGTGGAAATGGCAGGGATCCCCAGCCGTTCGCTGAGAATGGCCGCCTGGGTACCTTTGCCGGCGCCGGGCGCGCCGAGCATAATCAGCTTCATACCCTTCACCTTCTCAAATCATTCAAGGAAACCCTTGTAGTGACGCATCATCAGCTGAGCCTCCAGAGCCTTGACGGTCTCCAGGGCCACGCCCACCACAATGATGATGGAGGTGCCGCCGATGGCCAGGCCCTGGCCTGCGTTGGAGCCCGCAACCATCATGATGTTGCCGGTGATGGCAGGCAGCAGGGCAACCACAGCCAGATACAGGGCGCCGAACAGGGTCAGACGGGAGATGACCTTATGCAGGAAGTCGGCGGTGGGCTTGCCGGGACGGAAGCCGGGGATAAAGCCGCCGTTCTTCTTCAGGTTGTTGGCCACCTCCACAGGGTTGAACTGGATGGTGTTGTAGAAGTAGCTGAACAACACGATCAGCAGGAAATAGACAATGGAGTACACCAGTCCATTGGAATCGAAGATATCCAGGAAGGTGTTCCAACCCGTTCCCTCCTGGGTGGCGGAGGGAACGAACATGCCGATGGTGGCGGGGATGGAGGCAATGGCCTGGGCGAAGATGATGGGCATGACGCCGGCCATGTTCACCTTGATGGGAATGTGGCTGGACTGGCCGCCGTACATCTTCCGGCCCACCACCCGCTTGGCGTACTGCACAGGGATGCGCCGCTCCGCGTTGGTGATGAACACAATGAAGATCACCAGCAGCAGCATACCCACAATGATCAGGGGGATAAACGCGGGATGCAGGCTCAAAGTGGTGGCGCTCTCAGAGGCATTGGCCCAGTTGCTCACACCGCTGATCATGGAGGACACCATGTGAGGGCCCCGGGCAACGATGCCGGCAAACAGGATGATGGAAATACCATTGCCCACGCCGAACTCGGTGATCTGCTCACCCAGCCACATCACGAAGGCAGAGCCGGCAGTGAGGGCGCCGATGATCACGATGGCAGGCCACACGCCGCTGACGGACAGCACGCCGTAGTAGTTGATCAGGGTGTAGTAACCGAAGGCCTGGACCAAAGCGATGGCCACGGTGACATAACGGGTGATGGCGGCAATCTTCTTCTTGCCCTCCTCGCCTTCCTCCCGGGACATGCGCTCCAGGGCGGGAATGGCGATGGTCAGCAGCTGCACAATGATGGAGCTGTTGATATAGGGCTGGATGGACAGGGCGAACACCGTGCCATAGGAGAAGGCGTCGCCGCTCATCACGTTGAGCAGTCCGAAAATGCTGGCAGACTGGGCGGACATATAGTTGCTGAGCAGATCGGAGTTAATAAAGGGAACCGGGATGGCGGCACCCACCCGGAAGATCAGCAAAGCGAAGATGGTGAACAGCAGCTTGTTGCGCAGTTCCTGCACCTTCCATGCGTTGCGGATGGTCTGAATCATATCAGATCACCTCCGCCGTCCCGCCTGCCTTTTCGATCTTCTCCTTTGCGGAGGCGGAGAAAGCGGACGCCCGGACCGTGAGCTTCTTGGTGACCTCACCGTTGCCCAGGATCTTCACTCCGTACTCGCACTTGGAAAGGATACCCTTTTCCAGCAGGTCGCAAACGTTTACGGTGGCGCCGTCCTCAAATTTATTCAGGGCAGCCACGTTGACGGTCTCCAACCGCTTCGCGAAAATGTTGTTGAAGCCGCGCTTGGGCAGACGGCGGGCCAGAGGCATCTGGCCGCCCTCAAAACCGATGCGGACACCGCCGCCGGAACGGGCCTTCTGACCCTTGTGGCCGCGGCCGGCAGTCTTGCCGTTGCCGGTGCCGGGGCCGCGTCCCTTGCGCTTACCCACCTGGGTGGAACCGGGGGCGGGAGAGAGTTCATGCAGATTCATCTTAGGCACCTCCTCAGGCTTTCTCGGTTACCTCGAGCAGGTAACCGATGCTGGCGATCTTGCCGCGGGTAGCCGCATTGTCGGGCTGTACGGTCACATCGCCGATGGTACGCAGGCCCAGGGCCTCGGCGGTCGCCTTGTGCTTGGCCAGACGGCCGTTCAGGCTCTTGACGAGCTTGATTTCAATCGTGTTAGCCATGGTCGTGAGCCTCCTTAACCAATGATATCTTCCACGCTCTTGCCGCGGATGCGAGCCACCTCAGCGGGGCTGCGCAGCGCCTTCAGACCCTCCATGGTGGCGGCCACCACGTTCTGGGGGTTGTTGGTGCGCAGGCACTTGGCGCGGATGTCGGACACACCGGCAGCCTCCATCACCGCACGGACCGGGCCGCCGGCGATGATGCCGGTACCTTTGCTGGCGGGCTTCAGAAGCACCCGGCCGGCGCCGAACTCGCCGATGACCTCATGGGGAATGGTGTTGCCGGACAGGGTGATGGTCACCATATTCTTTTTGGCGTCCTCAATGCCCTTGCGGATGGCCTCGGCCACTTCAGCGGCCTTGCCCAGGCCGTAGCCCACCTTGCCCTTCTCGTCGCCCACGACGACCAGGGCGGAGAACTTGGCCACGCGGCCGCCCTTGACGGTCTTGGAAACGCGGTTGAGGTAAACTACCTTCTCCACGTACTCTTTGGGTTCTCTTTCAAAACGAGCCATGATTCTTCCTCCTCCCTTAGAACTGCAGGCCGCCCTCGCGGGCGCCTTCGGCCAGAGCCTTCACACGGCCGTGGTACAGATAGCCGCCGCGGTCGAACACGACAGTCTCGATGCCCTTGGCCTTGGCCCGCTCGGCCACTGCCTGGCCCACCTTCTTGGCGGCCTCACAGTTGCTGCCGGGGCCCTCAAAGCCTTTTTCCAGGGAAGAAGCGGAGACCAGGGTGATGCCCTTGGTATCATCAATGATCTGGGCGTAAATGTTGGTCTCGCTGCGGAACACATTCAGGCGGGGACGCTCGGGGGTGCCGGACACCTTGCTGCGAACACGCTTATGACGATGCAGGCGCTGAGCCTTGGTATTGGGTCTGTTGATCATAATCGGCACACCTCCTTAATTATTTCTTGACACCGGTCTTACCAACCTTGCGGCGGATGACCTCGTCAGCATATTTGATGCCCTTGCCCTTATAGGGTTCGGGAGGACGCTTCTCGCGGACGTTGGCGGCGAACTGGCCCACCAACTGCTTGTCATAACCAGAGATCACGATCTGGTTGGGAGCGGGGACCTCGATGGTGATGCCCGCGGGGGCCTCCATGATCACCTGATGGGAGAAGCCCAGGTTCATCACCAGCTTGCCGCCCTCCAGAGCCACACGGTAACCCACACCGTTGACCTCCAGGTTCTTCTTGTAGCCCTCGGTGACGCCCACCACCATGTTGTGGAGCAGGCTGCGGGTCAGGCCGTGGAGAGAACGGTTTTCCTTCAGATCGTCGGGACGGGTGACATGCACTTCATTGCCCTCCACGGTGATGGCCATGTTGGGGTGGAACTGCTGGGTCAGGGTGCCCTTGGGGCCCTTCACGGTCACGACGTTGTTGTCTTCGATTTTGATCTCCACGCCGGCGGGGACGGCGATAGGAGCTCTACCAATTCTGGACATTCCTATAACCCTCCTTACCAAACAAACGCAAGGACTTCGCCGCCGACATGGGCCTCGCGGGCCTTCTTGTCGGTCATGACGCCCTTGGAAGTGGATACGATTGCGATACCCAGGCCGCGCAGGACCTTGGGCAGCTCCTCAGCGCCGGCATACACGCGCAGGCCGGGCTTGGACACCCGGCGCAGACCGGAAATGGCCTTCTCCTTGCCGGGCTGCAGGTACTTCAGGGTGATGCGGATCACGCCCTGCGTGCCATCGTTGATGATCTGGAAGTTCTTGATGTAGCCCTCGTCCAGCAGAATCTGGGCGATGGACTTCTTCATGTTGGAAGCAGGAACATCCACGGTGTCATGCTTGGCGTTGTTCGCGTTGCGGATGCGAGTCAGCATATCCGCAATGGGATCGGTGATTTGCATGAG
>CALWXG010000056.1 GCA_944385435.1 uncultured Oscillospiraceae bacterium | reverse complement strand
AACTTTGGAGATTTGAAACTTCTTGTTGTCCTTGGCAAGCTGCACGGGAATGTGGTTGAATACATTCAAGATCCTGGCCTGGTCGATGCCCTCGGCATATTTGCGAATGTCCTCCTTGTAGTCCGCGATCAGTTGCCTCTGCACCTCAAGCGATCCCTCAAAGGTACCTTTTACAATGAACTCACGAACAACAGCGGGCATTCCGCCCAGGATGCAGTAGTCAAGGAAGAGAGAACTGCACACTGACATCTGCACCTCGTTGAAGGGTGTGAGCTTTCGCATATGCTCCAGCATATCTTCAATAAAGGCATCGTCATAGCCTTTGGCCCACAGGAATTCCTCGAAATCCAGCGAGAACATCTCGTAGTCAGACTTGTAGCCCACGCTGTTGCTCTCGATTTTCCGATAATTGATGCCCAGCATGGAGCCGCTGCAGATCACATCGAATCTGCCGTCAATTTTGAAGAACTTCAGCGCTGTTGCAATTTCCGGAAACTCCTGCAGTTCATCAAAGAATATCAGTGTTTCGCCCTCAATAAACCGTTTGGACGGGTCCATTCTGGAGATATTTTTGATGATGTCATCTGCCCTATATCCGTCTGCCGTGATCATTTTATACTTCGGTTCTTCCACGAAGTTGATGGTGATCACACTCTGGTAATTCATATCTCCAAACCGCTTGATCGACTCGGTTTTCCCCACCTGCCGGGGTCCCTTGACGATCAACGGCTTTCGGTCGGGGTTCGCCTTCCATTCGGCCAGGAATGCATCGATTTTTCGTTTCAAATAGAGCATTTCACCCACCTCCTTCGCCACTATTATACCGTCACCCAATGGAGAAATCAATCGAAATCACAAAAAATGAGTGAGTTTTTCCCTACTACACACATTTTCTGAGCGAGTTTTTCGGCCTCATGCACATTTCTTGTTTTCGGGGAGAATGTGTCACTCGCCGGGGATTTGTTCTTTGTTCATGCGGCGCAGTTTTTGCGCCTCTGTCCTGAGGTGATTAGCCTGCCGTTGTCCCTCAAACCGGGCGGAACATCTTTGTAAGGCACAGAATCCAATCCCAGGAACGTTTCCGTGATGTATTCCACATACTCCACGGCGTACTCCTGCCGGACTTCAAATTGAGCCTGCTGATGCAGCACCAGCGCGTCATTGATTTTTGTGAGCAAGTCCGTCAGCGCTGCGAAGACTTTGTTCCGGTTCTTGATGAAGCTCAAAAATGATGCGGTTGGTTTCCGTGAAGATAGCGGAAAGCGGAATCCTCAGCCGTTCTATAACCGGCGAAAAGCTCGCACTGGCCGGATAGTATGATTTCCCGGCTCAGTGCGAGCGAATTTGTAAACTGCACTCATGCGATTGAACCGCCGTGTACCGGACGGTATGCACGGTGGAGTGAGAGGAGGCTGCTCATAATGGGCAGCCTCCTACTCGATTGGGTGAGAGAGAAAATCCGGAGCCGACGGCGTCTGGAAGGCCTGGAGCAAGGATCGGGACCGAATGCGCAGGACACATTGGGTTTTCCGGGCGCGGCGGAACAGGTCAAAGCCGTGAAAGGTACCCTGAATGCTCTGCAGTTCAACGAAGACCCCGGCCTTTTTCAGCGCACGGGCGTAGGAGAGCCCCTCGTCCCGCAGACAGTCGAACTGCTCTACCTCAATATAGGCGGGCGGAAGACGGGAAAAATCCGCCGCTTCCATGGGGGAGGCATAGGCGCGTTGTCCGCAGTCGCCCCGGCGCAGATAGAGCTGCCACATTCTGCGGTTCAGCCGGGAATTCCAGAGGGGACTGTCAGGGAAGCGTTTCATGGAAGCCGTGTTCATCCGCGCGTCTGTGACGGGATAGAGCAGCATCTGGTGGCACAGCCGGATCTCCGTCTCATCCCGCGCCCAGAGCGTACAGGCGGCGGCAAGGGCTCCTCCGGCACTGTCGCCCCCGATGGCGATGGCATCCCGGCGGAGAAAGAGTTCGTCACTGTGATCCCAGATGTGGCGAAGCGCGGTGCAGCAATCCTGAAAGGGAACGGGAAACGGAGCCAGATCTGAAGTGCGGTAGTGGACCAGAACCACTGCGCAGCGGGCGTACCGGGCATAATCAGCCGCAGTGCGATGAAGATATCCTGCCGCTTCCAAGCAGAAGGCGCCTCCGTGCAGGTAGAACAGACAGGGCAGCGGGGTTCTTGAAGAGACTGCGGGGCGGTACAGGGTTAAGGGGAGAGAAAAGCCGTCCGCGGTTTGGATTCGAAGTTTGCTGCGTTGGATTCCGGCAGGAGGGTCCGGCAAAGGCAGGCGGCGCAGTACCGTGTTCCCGATCCGGGCCAGGCCGGTTGTGAGCAGACTGCCGGGTATGGGAAGCAGCTCCAACGGGGGATATCCTTTCGCAATGGGATATTTCCCGTGCCGGTGCAGTGCCCAAATACCGGCCCCGGCCAGGGCGGACAACAGGATGGTTTTTGAAACCGCTTTCATAGAGAACGCTCCTTGCTGTGAATGGAGTGGATTCTTCCGGAATTCTGAGCTTCTGCCGTTCCGGGATCAGCCAGCGGTATCGGAGGACGTCCCCCTGGCGTGTTGCCGATACTGTGCCGGGGTAACCAGAAAGCGCCGTCGGAAGGTTCGGTAGAAGTGGGTTTTGTCTGAATATCCGGCGTCCTGCATGATTTCGGAAATGGGGCTGTCCTCTGTCTCCAGACGATGTGCCACCTGCTGCAGACGGAGCTCTGTTACGGTCTGGGAAAATGTGCTGCCTGTGTAGGCCTTGATCAAATAGGAGAGATAGGCTTCGCTGTAGTTGAAATGGTGAGCCAGAGCGGCCAGGGTAATCCCGGTGAAGTGTTTCTGGATATATCGAAGAATGGTGAGGATGGTGTCATCATGCTTGCGGAGGCTTTTGCCAATATCCAGTTGATCCATGTGATCACGCAGCAGGAAGAGAAAGAGCTGCTCCATCATGGAGCGAAGCAACTTGTCCGTATAAGGGCGGATGTCATCCCGCTCATCCAGCATGTCCAGAATCAGATGAGCCACCTTTGGATCCCGCTGCGTGCGGAACAGCAAGATGGGCTGATAAGTCTGACCGGAGAGGATGCGGAGGAAAAACTCGGAGATGCAGTCTTTTTCGCTGAGCGAGTTGGAAAACGTGGTGCGCAGCGCATCGGTGCGAACCAGAAGATTTACCAACAGGGTGTCAGAATTCTGCGTGGAGGGGCTGTGTTTGGCAAAGGGGGCAATAAAGCAGAGATCGCCTGCGTCCAGGGTCACCCGGATTTCGTCTACGACCTGGGTGATCTGTCCGCGAAGAACATATTGCAGTTCAAAGAAGTCGTGGTTGTGGAGTATGGGAGGCATATATCGGGGATGCAGATTGGCGGTGATATTCTGATGATCCAGGAAGAAACGGTGGGAAGGCAGTGGTTCATCTTCCCGCATGGAGTGCACAATGCCCTGAAACCCGTCCCAACCACTGGAGGCGGTGGGAGTTTCTTCGAAAGAAAAGAGTGTTCTCAGCGCAGGGTCGTTCAGGTTTACATCACGAAGCGCAGTCCCTTGCTGGGAAAGACGGAGAAAAGCCTGTTCCATACTGGTCAGGGGAAGGTATTTCCGGATTCTCTGGTCCAGATTATTCATGACAGCCCCTCCTTAGCATTCTGAATCGTAAAAAAAGCTACTATATAGGCGAGGATAAAACACTGCCAAGGGGAAAAGAACGGAGTATACTTTGTGCATAAAGCTTGATGAAAGCAAAAAAAGCGGACAACCAGTTGGCTGTTGCGACAGGTTGCATTTGACTGCGAATCATATGATATCACAATTGCAGGCGGTGTGCAATGCGGTGACTCAGCAGGATGGATCTGTTCGTTCCGGACAGCCACAGATGAGAACTCGGCCGGCCCAACAGGCCGTCCGAAACAGCGAGAAGCAGGACGGTGAGTCAACATGGAAAATCGCGAGGTCTTATTTGAAGTAATTCACATGCACAAGGCGTTTGGCCCCACCATTGCCCTGAAGGATGTCAGCCTTAAGCTTTTCCGGGGGGAGATCCGAGGCTTGGTGGGGGAGAACGGCTCCGGCAAATCCACCATTATGTCGATCGCAGCCGGAATGCAGCCTCCCAGCTCCGGGGAGATGCGCTTCAAGGGGGAGCCCTGGAGTCCGGCGGGCATGGTGCAGGCTCAGCGAGGCGGCATCGCCATGATTCTGCAGGAAGCCAATACCATTCCTGGGGTGAGTGTGGCCCAGAACATCTTCGCGGGAAGGGAAGATGAATTCTCCCGGTTTGGCATGGTGAATATGAAAAAGATGTATCAGGCTGCGGACCGGGTGCTGGAGAAGTTCGGGATCGCTCACATCCACAGCCGGGATACCATCGACAAGTACAATTTTGAGGACCGGAAGCTGATTGAGATCACCCGCTGTGTCAACGACGACACCGAGATCCTGGTAGTGGATGAGACTACCACAGCTCTGTCCCAACAGGGCCGGGAGATTCTCTACAAGCTGATGCATGACATGGCGGAGCGGGGGAAGTCGGTGGTGTTCATCTCCCATGACATCGACGAGATCCTCCTCCACTGCGATGTGGTGACCGTGCTGCGGGACGGGGACATCATCGACCACCTGTCCCGGGAGGCTATGAACGCCCCGGATGCGGCCAAGACCATCCGCTACCTCATGGTGGGCCGGGATATCGGGGAGAAGTACTACCGGGAGGATTTTACCCCCTCCTGCCAGGAGGAGGTGGCTCTGGAGCTGAAGAATATTTCCTTCGGACCCATCCGGGATTTCTCGCTTCAGCTGCACAAAGGCGAGATTGTGGGAATGGGCGGCCTGTCCGGCTGCGGGATGCATGAGATCGGCCGGGCGGCCTACGGCCTGGAGCGTCTGGAACAGGGCGGCGTGATCCGGAACGGAAAAGAGATCAAAAGTCCGCTGCAGGCGATCCAAAGCGGAATCGGCTACATCAGCAAAAACCGGGACACGGAGGCATTGATTCTGAATGGATCTATCGGCGACAACATCGTTCTGCCATCCCTGCCCTCCCTGGAACATGGTACATTCATCAGCCCTGGAGCAGAGCATAAGCTGGCGGACAGGGAGATTGAGGCGTTCCGGATCAAGTGCGGAAGCAGGAAGCAATATGTGAGCACGCTTTCCGGAGGCAACAAGCAGAAGGTTTCCTTTGCAAAATGGTCCGCCAAGGGCTCGGATGTGCTGATCATGGATTGTCCCACCCGAGGTGTGGACGTGGGGGTCAAGCAGGCCATGTACAGCCTGATTGAAGAGATGAAGGCACAAGGAAAGGCCATTCTGATGATATCCGAGGAGCTGGCGGAGCTCATCGGCATGGCTGACCGGCTGATCATCCTGAAGGATTTCCAGGTCACAAAGACCTTCCAGCGGTCGCCGGATCTGAAAGAGACGGACATCATTGAGTACATGGTGTGAGGAGGAGAGAGAACATGGAGGGAAAACAGACGCATCTGGCATGGATTAAGGATCACAGTGCCAATCTGGCTGCTTATGGAGGCGTGGTGTTCTGCGTGGTGTTCTTTACCATTCTCACCCCGATGTTCGGCGAGAGCATCTGGTCGGCCAGAAAACTTGAGACGCTGATGTCCAATGTGATTGTGACGGCGCTGATGTCTGTGGGAGCAGTGTTTGTGTATTCGCTGGGGAATATGGACATCAGTATCGGCAGACAGGTGGGCCTGTACGCCACAATTATGGTTGTGCTGGGGAATAGCACGGGATCACTGGTGGTTCCAATCCTTGTATGCCTGCTGCTCAGCGTGGTTTTTGCTGTGATCAACGGTGCGACAGGGGAAGTGCTGCACATACATCCCATCATTCCGTCCCTGGTGGTCATGTTTGTGCTCACCGGTGTGAACTCCATGCTCTTTGTGAATATGAACACCAGAAATATCAGCCTGACTTCCATGGGACACGAGATTTTCAAGTCCCCCATTCTCATGCTGGTGGTGCTGGTAGCGGAGGTCCTGATCGTCTCTTACCTGTTCAATTTCACGAAGTATGGGAAATACGCAAAGGCGATCGGGGCAAATCAGGTGTCTGCCCAGCAGAGCGGAGTCAATCTGATCAAATACAAGGTGATTGCCTACATTGTTATGGGCGTGTGCGTGGTGGTGGCCTCTGTCTTTCAGATGGGATATACCGGGGCAGCGGCTGACGCCACCGGAACGGGATTTGAGATGAATGTCATGGTGGCGCTGATTTTGGGCGGAATGCCGTTGTCCGGCGGCATGCGGTCCAAGGTGTCCTGCGCGGTGGTGGGGGCATTTACCTTTGCCCTGCTGGATGTGGGGCTTCCCATGATCGGCATTGCTGCAAGAAATACATATATCATCAAGGCGGTTATTTTCCTGATTGTGGTGCTGATCACCTGCCGGAAGAAAGACGGCGTGCTGCCGCGGTAATTACGCAACGAAGTGAAAAACGGGCCGGGATGCCCGGCCCAATAATACAAGGAGGAACCATCAATGAAAAAGACACTTGCACTTATCCTGGCCTTGGCAATGGCTTTGTCCTGCCTGGCTGCCTGCGGGAATCCAGGCTCCGCCGGATCTGAGGCACCTGCACCTGGAACTTCTGAGGCGGGTCAGAACAATCCTTCCGGCGAAGACAACGGCAAGATCCTGTTTATGGCCAACCTGAATGCAGGCCCGCAGTATGATGCGTATCTGGCCTATCTGGACATGGTATGCGGAAATCTTGGGTACACCTATGAGGTGATTCTCGGTGACGAATCCAATGACCCTGCAGGCAACCTGACTGCGGTACAGAATGCCATGACCAACGACGTAGTTGGTTTGATTGCCTGCCAGGACGGCGGCCTGTCCGAGATTTTGGCGGAATATCCTGACCTGTATGTCGCTGGTTTTGCCAGTGATATGGCCAGCGTATACGATGAAGGCGGGACCAATGCATCGGTGAAGGACAACGACCATTTCCTTGGTACTGTTGCAGACCAGTATGTAAACGGAGCTGATGTGGGTCAGATGTATTTTGACCTGGTTGTGGAGAAGGGTTACAAGAAGGTGGCAACCATCTGCTTCCCGCCCTTTGCCTATCCTCAGCTGGCGGTGGCGGACGAGGTGTTCCGCACCCTGGTGGAGGAGTACAACCAGACTGCTGACGAGCCCATCGAGGTGGTGGGCGAAGCGGAAGTGCTCATGTTCGAGCCCCTGAGCGACGCCTACTTCATGGAGGCTGAGCGCCAGGATCTGGACTGCATTGTGGCCCCCCTGGCCGGCTGCACCTTTGTCTATCCCGCGCTGAAGTCCGCCATTGCCAGCGGCACCATCAGCGCAGACACCAAACTGCTCACGTCTGGCTTTGAAAACGACGAGGATCTGTTGGCTGATTTTGGCGACGATGGCGTAATCACTGCCATTTGCATCATGACTCCCGAGAGCATTTTGGTGCCGATGGTCATGCTGGACAATGCAATCCAGGGCAAGCCGTTTGCCGACTATACTGCCAGCGAGGCGGTGGACAGTGCGCTGTACATCATTGACAGCCGGGAGGATATGGATCGGGTCTTGTCTTCTTCTCTTCTGGGTACCGGCGACGCCGCCAATACTGCTGCGTCCTGGGATGCGATTCAGGATTTGTTCACCCGGAACAACGAGAGTGCCACGTATCAGGGCCTGAAGGACTTCCTGTATTCCGATGCCCTCACTGTGGACGGCCTGGCCTGAGCTTGATACTGGAAAATTTGCAATGCCGGGGGGCGGGGGGAGCCCCGTCCTCCGGCTACTTTGGAACGGGAGTTGACCGCGATGAAAAGATTTGCCAAACGGGCAGTTGGGACATTGATTCTGCCGGTGGTCATGTACCTGGTGATGATGGCCCTGTGTTACAGCAATGGCAAGATGTATTTTGGCACGTGGACTATGTGGCGCAGTTTAATCGCGGACATCGCCCTGTCTGCTACCTGTGCTATGGGAATCGGTCTCCAGTTTAAAAACGGACGATTCGATTTTTCTGGCGGCGCCATTATGCTGCTGGCAGCCATTATAGCCGGGAATGTGGCCAAAGAGGCCGGAGACAGTCTGGTGGTGCTGGTGGCGGTAAGCATTGGTGTGTGTGTTGCCTGCAGCCTGCTGGTTGCAGTGGTGTATGTATTCGGCCGCATGCCGATTGTGATTGTGACCATTGGCATGGCACTGCTCTTTGAGGCACTGACGTGTCTGATCTACAATGGAGGTGGAATCAATCTGGTGGGCAACAGCACCCTGAAGTCTTTATCCAGTTTTCCGGGTGTTTTGATCCCATTCTTGTGCTGCATAGGGGTTTATGCGTTTTACAGTTACCTTACTACCACGGGAAAGCGCGCCTCCCTGCTGGCAAATAACCAGCAGGCAGCAGCGAATATCGGAGTGCGCGAGAGCCGGAATGTGATTATTTCTTATGTGTACAGCGGTATCCTCTTTGGGCTTGCCACGTCCATCTACTGCACCACGGCAAAACTGACTGGCGCGTTCAATTCGCTGCAGACGGTCACGTCGCTGTTTTCCAACATTTTGCCGGTATTCATCGCTCTGGCCCTCTCCGTGTTCTGCGGAGACACCATCGGCATTATCGTTGGTGCGGTGGCTCTTTCTCTGATGTCCTTCGGACTGGAAGCGGTGTATACCGCAGAATTCGGTTCAGCCCTCTCTTTTATTCTGACCGGTGTGTTTGTCTTGTTGTTTAACTTCATTGCCGGTCAGGGAGAGGTGTTCCGCGCCATTGGTGCCGGCCTGACGGCCAGGTTCGGTCAGTCGAAGAATCACGCGGAGGAAAGCGCATGAAGATTTTGGCGGTATCGTTCGGCCGAAAAGGTCAGAATTGTGATGTGATTGCGAAAGAGGCTCTGCTGGGAGCCAGAGAGCTTGGCGCCGAGGTGCGGTTCCTCAACACCTCGAATCTGTTGATTCGTTCCTGCGTGGGCTGTTTTGGCTGCAGTCACAGCCGAGAGCGGGGCGGAGACGGGCTGTGCGTCCTGAAGGATGATATGCGCCAGGTGGAGGATGCCATTCTGGATGCGGACGGCGTGATTCTGGTGGCTCCGGTCTACAGTGTTGGTCCAAACGGACAGTTCAAATGCCTGGTGGATCGGATGGGATTGTCCCACGACCGGGCGTTTTCCGACCTGGCCCGGAGTCAGATTGAGGCGGCCGGCGGGAATCCGGAGGAAGTTATGGATATGAGGGTGTTCAAAGACCGTTATTTGGGTTTGGTCTCTGTGGGCGGAGCGTCCGACGAAGGCTGGACTTCTCTCGGGCTTCCCAATATGCATCTGATTGCATTTTCCATGCAGATGCCGGTGGTGGATCAGCTGAACGTGTACGATACCAACATCCTGGTCAATCCGGTATTTCATGAAAATCTGCTGGCAAGGATCCATCAGCTGGGCTGTCACGTGGCGTCTGCGGTGGGGGCGCCGGATAAGTATCAGGTTCCCTATATGGGGGATCATCCCGGAGTGTGTCCCGCCTGCCACAACAATCTGCTCCAGGTGGAAGAGGGGACCCGGGTGAGTTGCCCGGTGTGTGGTATGCGCGGTGAGCTTTCCGTTCAGGAGGGGCAGATTGTTGTAGAGTTTCCTCTGGAAGAGTTCCGGCACAGCCGTATGCGTTACGGCGGGGTAAAAGAACATATGGAAGAGCTGCTGTCCATTGGACAGAGAATCCCGGAAGAGACCAAGGAGAAACGGTCCGGGCTGAAGCAATGCATGAAACGATATGATGGGATAACAGATGCCTGGAACTGAGACAGGCCAGGCTGCAGACAATACTTTCCTTTGCGGGGCGCCGCCGGTTCCGGCGGCGCTCAAATTATGGACAGATAAGGGGATGAATTCAATGTGTTCTCTGATTTCTGACTTGTGGCTGAACGGGCAGCGAGGCAATGTGCTGACCGACGATGTGAGGCCGGAAGTGGAACTGCGCTGCAACGCAGCACCGGATTGGGTGGAGCTGTCCTTGACCAAGGGGCAGCAGAGCGTATACTGCAGCGGCAGGATGCCTTATGCAGGCCCGTTTTATTCGCTGGGAACCGAGCTGGAACCCAAATCAGAGTATGAGCTTACGGTACAAGCGGAGAAAAACGGGAAAACGGAGACGGCACAAATGAGGCTCCGCACCGGTTTTATGGGCGGAGACTGGGCGGCCCGGTGGATTGAGCCGGAACAGGAGGACGCGGTGCCGGAACAGCCGATCGCCTTCTGGGAGAATTTTATTCCCCGTCCTGTACCGGAACCGGAGGAAGACGGGGGGCGTCTGCGGTGCGGCCGGACACTCCGGCGGGTGTTCCGGATCAGCCGCCATCCGGACAGAGCGGTGTTGTATGCCACGGCGCAGGGGGTTTATACCCTGTATCTGAACGGGCAGCGGGTGGGCAATGCCAGGCTGGCGCCGGAGATTACACCCTATGACCAGATGTTGTATTATCAGAGCTATGATTTGGCTCCCCACCTGATGCAGGGAGAAAATGAACTGATTGTGGAATTGGGAGACGGATGGTATATCGGGCATGTCGGCCTGTCTGGAAGCAGCTGCAACTACGGAAACCGCATGGCTTTTTTGGCGCAGCTGGAGCTGTTTTATCCGGATGGGACCAAAGAGGTGCTGGGAACAGACGAAACATTCCTCAGCAGGCCGTCCCGGATTGCCTATTCAGATCTAATGATCGGCGAGAAATGGGATCTGTGTCAGCTTGAGGCGCCCTGGACACCGTGCAGGAGCATCCGGAATCCGGAAGCCAGATTGGTGGCTCAGCCCATGGCCCCGATTCAGCCCTTTGCTCCGCACCCCGGTAAATTTCTGGAAGAAGATGGTGGCGGTCTGCTGTTCGATTTCGGACAGAATCTTGCAGGCGTTGTGCGGCTGTCTTTCCGGGTGGAACAGGCTGCCACAGTGATTCTGGAGCACACAGAGGCCCTGGATAAAGAGGGGCATTTTTTCAGAAACATTGCGGGCAGGAACAGGCAGCAGCGGGATCAGATTGTATGCGGCCCCGGGGAATACTGCTTCGAACCGCTGCACACCTACCATGGCTTCCGTTATATCCGTATCTTTGGGCTGAGACGGGCGGAGGTGCTTCGTATTGATGCAGTGCCCTGGACTACCCCGGTGGAGGAGACCGGCCACTTCCGCTGTTCTGACCGGAGACTGAATCAATTGGAGCATAATATCCGCTGGAGTATGCGCAGCAATATTCTGTCCATTCCCACAGATTGTCCGCAGCGGGAGAAAGCAGGGTGGACCGGAGATGTGGTTGCGTTTGCGGATGCCGGATGTTTCCGTTCGGAGTTGCTGCCGGTTCTCTCCGCCTGGCTGCAGCAGATGCGGCTGGAACAACGGCAGAACGGAGAAGTCCCGAATATCATTCCGGATTTCCCCATCGAAGATCACATGGCCCGGGAATATTGGGGAGACAACAGTTCCAGCGCGTGGGGAGATGCCTGTATTCTGGTCCCGCTTGCATTGTATCGGGCCACCGGGAACGTGCGTGTCCTGAAGGAAAACCTGGGGATGATGGAACGCTGGCTGGACTTCGTTCAGCGTGCCGCGCAGTCTGAGGGTGATCCGATGCTGTGGAACGGGGGCCATCATTTCGGGGACTGGTTGATTCCCAGCATGGCAGGCGATCCGCAGAGAGTGGATGAAGGTGTAGCCCGCACCTATGAAGTTACGGCAAATGCTTATCGAGCCATTGTGCTGGATGCCTGGATCCAGGTGCTGGATGTCCTGCTGGAGGAGCACCCGACACAGGATTTGGAAACCAAGCGGGATGAAGCGCAGCAGCTGCTGGCCCGGGTGCGACAAGCGGTCCGGGATCATTATGTAGCGGAAGACGGCACGGTGCACGGAGAGTTACAGGGCTTGTATGTGACCGTACTGCGGGCTGGAATTGTGGAGGGAGAACTGCGCAAGAAGGTGGCAGACCGTCTGGTGGATCTGATCCGCAAAAATGATTGCCGGCTGGACACCGGATTTGTCTCCACGCCGTATCTGCTGGATGTACTGACTGAGATTGGGCACAAGGATCTGGCTTGGAAGCTGCTGTTTCAGACCAAGGCACCGTCCTGGCTCTATCAGGTGGAGTGCGGGGCGACCACCATCTGGGAGAACTGGACTGCAGTACAGAACGATGGCACGCCGACAGAATCCTCCATGAACCACTATGCACTTGGAGCGGTGGGAGACTGGATCTCCAGAGAGATCGGCGGTGTGCAGTGTGCTGGAGCTGGCTGGAGCCGGGTACGTTTTGCTCCGGACCCTGCCTGCGGGTTGGACTGGAGTGAATGTGAGAAAAAAAGTGCAGCAGGGCGTATCTTCTGTCGCTGGGAGCGGCAGGCGGATAAGGTTATGGTGACCCTGGAAACTCCTGTACCCGCACAGTGGTGCTGGGATGGGGAGACAACGCAGCTGGCGCCGGGGAAATATGAATTTACGGCGGATCTTCCGACAAGCTGCTCCGCACCTCCGGCCTGTGCCGGCTGAGGAAGGAGAGGAATATGCCTGTTCCAAAGTGCCTGGAGAGAGGCCGGCCTTTCCCTGGGTGAATCGCAGAAACGAAACTAAAAGCAACGGTTTCTGATCCTTGGTTTGAATGGCGATATTGCGGGGGAGACAATCCGCCCTCGCGGCGGGCAGAAGTCCCCGGGTGATGCAGAGTTCATCATCCGGGGACTTTTGTTGCAGAAGGTATCCATGAGGTTTGTTTGGATGGGACATTGTGGGACATGTGCGGGCGGGGAAGGGAAACTTTCAACTACGAGTTCAATGACAATTCAGGCATCCTGCTTTATGATGGACACAGGATCTATCAGATAAGGAGGAGATGAAGGAAATGAATCTGAAAGAGGCTTTTCGGTTCCAGAACAAGCTGCAGACCCTGATGGAGGAGGCGCAGACCATCCTGGGCAGCGACGCCAACATCACCCGGGTGCAGAACACCTATCTGCGCAGCAAGGTGATGAAAGAGTTTGAGGACGAGACCAGGGTGGAGACACCCCCCACGCAATACAGTGATCAGATCACCGATGTGGCACGGTTCCTGCTGTCTCTGCTGGAAGAGCGGGAGAAGCTGACCGCCGCCATCTGCAAAGCCAAGGCGGGGCTGAACCTGCCGGCGGGCCTGGACGGTGAGGTGAGCCTGAATGCCAGACGGCAGGAGGCGGCTCGGCTGTTCCGGCGGATGGCGGGGCTGCGCAGCTCTGAAGTGGTGCTCACCGGAGGCGGATCCGGGTACTGCTTCAACAACGAGGGAAATCAGGTGTCCTATCGCTGCGATGTGAAGCGGGTCACCACCATCAACTTCGACCGGAACAAGATCCGGAAGATGTGCGCAGAGCTGAGCCGGAAGGCGGATGCGGTGTCCGCGGACCTGGATGTCGCGCTGGTCAACACCCAGGTGGATTACGCCGTGCCCTTTGATGTCAATGACACCTTCGCGGAGGCGTTTGAGGCCTTCTGTGGGGAAGATATCTGAGCTCTGGTTGTCGAAAACGTCTGGGTCCGGCGGCGGAGGATGCGGCAGGGAGAGGAGAGCGTGCCGGTCGGTTCAGGTGCAGACGAACTGTAGCGCTGCACAGATGATTGTAATATGGATTGCGTGCTTCCCCACGCCAGAGGGAGAAACAGGGCCGGTCAGCAAAACCGGAGCGATTCCCCCACCGAGTTCTTCAGCGCACATCGCGGCGACGCTATGCGATAGGACATGAATCCGACCACCCTCCCAGCCTCCTCACGTCTCCATTCTTTACTGCTTATTGGCAAGATAAGCTATTTGATTTCTGCCCATCCGGGCATTGCCCGCAATGCACAGCGGCGGCGTCCTCCGGGGCGCACGCCGGAAGCGGAGCGGGAAATTGGCCTGCGCGAGCTTCGGCTTCTGCCGCATCCTCCGCTGCCGGACCAAAACAGTCAGAAGATGCGTTGAGCAGCAGGCTTCTGCCTGCTGCTCACAAACAATCGGATTCAAATTCTGTGTTGCCGAGACCAGGATGGTCTCCATGGGAACCTCCAGCAGAGCACCCAGCGCGTACAGGTTATCCACGGAGGGGAGACTCTGGCCCTTCTGCCATTTGTAGATGGCCTGGGGCTCTTCAAACCCGAAGTAGGTCTGGAGATCCCGGACGGATAACCCCCGCTCTGTACGCAGGCGGACGATATTCGCTCCGGTGGCCACCGGGTCGATGACCGGAAAGGACTTGTGCTGCATAGAACCGCCTCCATCCGTATAAGTTTCCCAACAGGAACTTCAGAATACCGGAAAAGAGGAAAAAATGCAATGGATTTTGGAAAAGTGTAACGAAACTGTTACATAACAGGGGGAGTGCCATGAATCAGCCGGTGCCGTTGGACAAGCGCAGCAAGCGTGCCCGGAAAGCGTACCATGCCGCGCAGCGGGGCAGTTGGTACGGCCTGTCTCCGGTGACCCGGGTTGTGCCCAGCCGTAAGGGCTATGACCGGAAACGGGCGAAACAGGAGAACCGGAGAACGTTTGCGGAAGAGAAGTGAGCGCCGGGCACAGACCGGCGCGGTTCCACAGGGGAAAGCCGTGAACCGGAAAAGATGGACAAAATTCGGAAAAGAAAGCGGGGGGTTCAGTGAACGTGAAAGAATTGCTGGAGGAGCAGTGCACAGAGGAAGTGGCGGCCGTTCTGGCTGAGAAGTATCAGGTCAAGCCGGAGGACAGAGCACGTGCCGTACAGCGCCTGGCGGAGTTTATCCGCAGCCTGGAGCCCAGAGAGCCTGTGGACACGGGACATCTGATTCTTGGAATTTTTCGTGTGGATGAGGACGGAGAGTACCTGGCGGCCTGCCTGTTTTGCAAAGCGGAAATTGGGGCAGAGTTCAGGCTGGACTCTGAGCTTGCCGATCTGAAGACGATCGAGGATCTAACCGACGAGGAATTGGAGCGGCTGGCCCACATCAGGGACTTTCCCCAAACCTATGCCTTTGAGTTCGAGATCTGGAATAAGATCCTGGGCTATGAAGTGGATCTGCGCAACGTCCGGGCAGTGGGCGCCACGGCACTGTGTGCGGAGGTTCTCTGGGAGATGACCTTCTGCGGAATGACGGAAGAGGCCGTGGAAGCAGAACGACGGAAACTGGACGAAGCGCTCCGGGAAGCGGAAGAGATCAGCAAACTTCCTGAGCAGGAGCAAAAAAAGTACTTTATCCCGGCAGAAGAGCTTTTTGCGGAATTTGATCTTCCAAAGCCGACCGAGGCCGAGAAACGGGAGCGGCACCGCAGGATCTGCAGGGAGGCGCTCACCAACAATCTGAGAACCTGGCAGGCGGTGAAGGCATATCTGGCTGCCCCATGACGCGCTCGGGCAAGACGGCGCACTGCGGGGGAAAACCGGTTCCCGCCTTTGTGCCGGAAGCTGATCTTCTGGTGCAGAAAATGTGTTCAGGGCGCCGCGGCTGTCACGCGCACCGGATGCACCGGGCCAAGGCGTCGGGCAGCAGGGCCACCGCCTGGCAGCCCATGGAGTCGTAACACAGGGAGAACTGCTGGCTGTCCATGGTCTCCACTTCCCCGGTGAGGGGGGCCATATAGCGGTACACCGTCCCACCCGTCTCCGGGTCGGGGCAGGCGCCGCACAGCACCACGCAGTGCTGGTTCTTGGGGTAGAGATAGGTCTGGGTCTGATCATAGCTCTGCCACTGGTAGAATTCGTTGGCCGGCTTGCCGTCGGTGGTGGTCCACACCGCCACCGGCACCCCCAGGCTCAGGTACATGGTCAGCTCCCCCAGCTCCGCCCCGGACAGGTTGCACGCCGTGTAGCCGGAGCCCTCCGGCAGGGCGGCCTGTATGGCCCGGACGATCACCGGGGCAAAGCACCCCCAGCCCCCCTGGCCGGCGTCCGGGTTGCCGGCGTAATACTGCTGGGGGTCGGGGCCGTAGCAGCAGCCGAAGGTGATGCGCACATCCTGCTTGGGCAGGTACTCGTCCACAAACTCCTTCAGGGTGACGTCAAACCCGGCGGTGCGCAGCAGGCTCACCGTGCTGGCGGACTCACAGCCGTTGGGGTAGTCGGGCAGCTGGCACACCGATTCCACCTCCACCCCGGCGACGCCGGCGGTGAGGGACAGGGCGGCAGCCACCGTGTCCGCCAGGCTCGTGTCCACGCCGTAATAGGCGCACAGATAGCTGGCACAGTCCTCCAGGGCGGCGGCATAGCCGCCCTCGGAGGCGGGGGCGGGGGCCGCCCCGGCGGAGACCTCGCTCGGGGAGACGCCGCCCTCGATCCGGTAGCCGTCCAGGGGGTTTACCCCCAGGGCCAGACTGACCAGAAAGTCATAGACCAGACTGACTGCATCCGAGTCTTGCCAGAGGTAGAGCAGCAGACCCTCAAGAGGGGAGAAATCCGCCTCAGAACCCTGCCGGGCTTGCAGCCCGGCCAGCCGGGTCAGGTGATAGGAAAAGGTGTCCAGCACCACATAGGGATCGGCCTCCAAAAGACTGAAGTCCGCGGCGGGGCCTCGGAGCGGGATTCCTCCCCGCCGTCCAGCAGGGCGTTGCGCAGGGAGTAGTTCTGGGAGAACACCACGTTCTTGGAGAACTGGTTGCGCCGCAGCTGGGTGAGGTACAGGCTGCCCAGGACAACCAGCAGGCCAATGCACAGAGCCAGGGCCAGAGACAGCATGCCGATGACCACCCGTCCCCGGCGGGGAATGGGGATCCGGGGATGGCGGGGATGGCGGGGATGAACGGGATTACCGGAGGTGGGGGGGAGCGTGTGCTTGCTGTTCATGGGATCACCTGGACTTTCCGGAAGAATGGGGGGTGGTAAACATAATCGTATTCTTTGCGCACTGCGATGTCAAGATGTAATGCGAAAAATTTCAGAGAAAGCTCCACAGAATGGAAGGTATGGACGAAAGCAGAACATGAAATAAAAGTAGACATAACAACTGATTGAGTCCAAAGGTTTAGCCATGTGTTGAGAAACGGGAGGGGGTTGCGAAAGGGCACAAAAACCCATGCTGTCTCCCAGGGAATAATTTCTGGATCAGCAGGCGAACACACCTCTGATCCAAAGGGCCACTCGTAACCTTTTTC
>CALWXG010000055.1 GCA_944385435.1 uncultured Oscillospiraceae bacterium | reverse complement strand
AGTGGGTGGGCACGCCGGCCTTCTCCAGCTGCTGCATCAGGTAGTTGGTCATCTGGTTGTTGATGGCGCCCTTGCCGGTGATGGTGCCCTTCTTCAGGCCGTCGAAGGCGGTGGCGTCGTCCTTATAGGAGACGATGACCACGTCGGGATCCTCGGTGGCAAAGACCTTTTTGGCCTTGCCCTCGTAAAGCTGCTCTTTCTTCTCCATGGTGAATCTTCCTTTCTCAGTATACCATATTTTTATATTGTTCCGTACAATCCGCCCGCGCAAAGAAAGGGGCGGCGGCTGGGATAGCCTCTTACAGCTCCGCCTGGAGCTTTGCCTCCTTCTCGGCGATCTGCTCCGCCATCTTCACCCGGGCGGCATCCAGTCTGGCGGCCAGCTCGTCATCAGCCACGGCCAGGATCTGGGCGGCCAGGACGGCGGCATTTTTCGCCCCGTTGATGGCCACGGTGGCCACGGGGATGCCGCTGGGCATCTGGACGGTGGCCAGCAGGGCGTCCAGCCCGTCCATGGCGCCGCCCTTCATGGGGATGCCGATGACAGGCAGGGTGGAGTTGCCGGCGAAAGCGCCGGCCAGGTGGGCGGCCATGCCGGCTGCGCAGATGAGGACGCCGAAGCCGTTGCCCCGGGCGTTTTTGGCAAATTCCGCGGCGGCGGCAGGGGTGCGGTGGGCGCTGAGAATGTGGGCCTCATAGGGGATGCCGAATTCCTTCAGCTGAGTGCAGGCGGCTTTCACCACCGGCCAATCGGAGTCGGAACCCATGATGACAGCAACTTTTTTCACACAAATTCTCCTTCCAGAAAGGGTGGGTGAGGGATCGGGCGTCCGCCGGCAAAAAACAAAAACAGGCCAACGCGACGGTCAGCCTGTTTTGACTTGTTTTTACTGGCATTTGGGCGCAAAGGTTCCGCAGGCGCAAAAAAAGATCAGGGCAAAACGACAGCGGAAAACCATGGAAGCACCCCTCAAATGTAACCTACGGTTATCATATCGAAAATTCTCTGTCAAATCAAGACGGAGAATGCATTTTCGTATGCTTATACAAGGGAAATTGCACCACCGCAGAGTGTGGTGTTCAAAATAGCCCTGTATTCTCCAAAATCCGGTTTACTTCGGCGGCCCGGTTGGCCCAGGAGGACTGGCGGGCGTATTCCAGGCGGCGGGGGCCGGCGATCTGGGAGTCCTCCAGCGCGGCCTTCCGGCAGCGGCGCAGGAAGCCGGCGCTGTCATAGGCGGTGTAGATGACATCGGGGAAGGGCTCCACCTGTTCCGGCTCCTCCATCATGACAATGGGCTTTCCGGTGGCCAGGTATTCGTAGATGCGGGAGGAGATGATGTCGCTGCCCAGACGGTCGATGCGCAGCAGGTCGAAGAGCACGGTGCATATGCTCAGACAGTCCGGCAGCTCCACCGCGTTCACCGGGCCGGCCAGCAGGATATTGGGATACGGCTCCAGCCGGGCCGCGGCGGGCTTGGTGACCCGGCCCATCATCAGGAAGGTCCAGTCCGGCTGGGCGCCGGCAGCGCTGATCAGCGGCTCCAGATCCACCTTGCTGGTGAGATCCCCCACCCGTCCGAACACGGTGCGGCCCTTCAGGCGGGCCAGCTCCGGGGGCGGGGTGAACTCGTCCCGGGAGAACATCAGCGGGTTGACCCCGTTGGGCAGCAGGGCAATGTTGTCGCTGCAGGGCGACAGCCGCTGCACCAGGCCGAGGGAGGCGGCAAATACCACCTCCGCGTGGGCGGTGAGGTCGCTCTCGTCGTCCAGGTACTCCTCGCCCCACTCCCGGGCGCAGTCGTAGACCAGCCCGCGGTAGGCCAGCCGGTCCATGTAGGCGGCCTGGTCGGGGGCGGTGCACCACAGGACCGGTTCCCGGAAGCGGTGGTGGGCCATGACCCGCTGGATGAAGTCCGTGCACTTGGCCAGGGAGCGGCGCTGCAGCGCCGTGCGGTCCAGGCCGGGCAGCAGGGGGGAGGGCAGGGTATACACCGTGATGTGGGAGCGGACCCGCCGCCCCTGCTCCGGCTGGGGGACCCCCTTGCGCACCGGAGGCTCGAAAAACAGGACCTGCACGTCGTTCAGACGGGCCAGCAGCTGCTGGGTCCGGTTGGGACGTGCCTGCCAGGGGCTGTGGGACAGGCAGAGAATCTGCTTCAAGGAAATCACCTCGGAATCGGGAAATCAGCGCTCCAGCAGGGCGTGGGCGCACAGGATATTGTTGCGCTCCAGATCCAGCAGCTGGTGGGCTCGGTCGCTGAGCAGCTGACGGTCCTGACAGCGGGCCACAGCCTGGTCCAGGAAAGAGCGCAGCACAGGGGCGGTGAGCTGGTCCAGCGGGGCGTACAGATCCTGACCGGCCGCATCCAGGAAGGAGCTCACCTTGGGGTCGTAGACGGCGCCGATGAGGGGCACGCCGTGGCCGGCGGCGAACACCAGGGCGTGCAGACGCATGGACAGTACCACATCCATCCGAGAGAACAGGGCGATGGCATTCTCGGCGCTGGCACAGGCGGACAGGACCACCCGGGGGGCCTGGCGCATCTGTTCGGTCACCTGCCGGGCGGCGGCTACGTCCAGCCGGGCCTCAATGGGGATGAAGACCGGGATCAGCCCGTAGGTCTGATAGGCGTAATCCGCCGCGTCGGCGAAGATGGGGGCCGCCTGGTCAAAACCCGGCCAGGGCCGCACCGTGATGCCCAGGTACTTCTGCCCTTCCGAGGGACGCAGCCCCGCGTTTTCCAGCAGCCCGTCCGCCACCGGACGGGGGGCGGCGGGCAGGATGACCGTGGGGTCGGCGGCCAGGGTGATCTCGGGACGGGTGATGCCCATGTTGCGCAGCTCCTCCAGCGAGGAGCGGTCCCGCAGGGTGATCACATCCACGCTGCGGTTGATGACCCTTGTGGCTCGGCGCCGGTTGCCGGCGTACTGAACGGGGCCGATGCCGCAGCCGTACATCATCACCTTGCAGCCCATGCGGCAGGCGGCGGAAAGGGTGAAGAGATAAAACCACAGGGACCGGCGGCTGGTGACGTCCTGGATCAGGGAGCCGCCGCCGTTGACATAGAGCCTGCTGCGGGCCATCCTGCGCAGAAAGGCGGGGATGTGGAAGGTGTACACCGCCCCCACCCGGTGGGCCAGCCGGGTGAGCCTGGGCTTGCGGGTCATGACCCACAGGGGCATGTCCGGATCAATGGAGCGCAGCTCGGTGAGGATGGCCTTCAGAATGGCCTCGTCTCCCTCGTTGCCCCGGCCGTAGGCGCCGCAGATCACAATGCCGTCCCGCTGGCCGCGCTGGCGGGAGTGGCGGCGCAGGATGGTCTCGTAGATCTCCAGCTGGCGCTGGATGGTGCGCTCCAGGGAGAACTCCTTCTCCGCCTTGTCCAGCAGCCGGCTGCCCAGCCGGCTGCGCAGGGAGGGGTCCCCGGCCAGCGCGGCCAGATGGCGGCCCAGGGCCTCATGGTCCCCGGGCTGGAAGAGCAGGCCGGTGATGCCGTGCTCGATCAGGTAGGGGATGCCGCCCACCTGGGTGGCCACTGTGGGCAGGGCGAAGCGGGCCCCCTCCGTCAGGGCATAGGGGAAGGTCTCGGACAGGGAAGTGAGGGTGTTGATGTCCAGGGCGTGGTAAAAGCTGTCGGTGTCCGTCAGCCAGCCGGCAAAACACACCTGCTCTGAGACGCCCAGGTCCCGGGCCAGCTGTTTGAGTGCCGCCTCGTCCTGCCCGTCGCCGGCGATGATGAGGCGCAGCCGGGGCTGCTGCTTGCGGGCAATGGCAAAGCCCCGCAGCAGGGTGGGGATGTCCTTGACCGGGTTGAGCCGGGCGGCGATGCCCGCGATGACACAGTCCTCCGGCCAGTCCAGACCCAGGGAGGCGAGAAAGGCGGAGCGGTCCATGGCGGGGACGGCGGGGGTGAAGTCCAGGCCGTTGTAGATGGCAAAGGCCTGCTGAGGGTCAAAGCCCCGGCGGATGAGCAGGTCCACCATGGCGTCGGACACCCCGATGTGATAGCGGATGTTCCGCAGGGCCCAGGCATTGATGGTGCCGAAGGTGATGCGGGAGAGGAACCGCCCCATATAGTCCAGCTTCGGGTCGCTGTGCACGGTGGTGACCACGGGCAAACCGGTGGAGCGCTTCAGCAGCGCCCCCATCATGTTGCCCCGGGCCCCGTGACAGTGGATGATGTCATAGCCCTCGTTCACAATCTTTTCCCGCAGCGGTTTGAGGGCGGCCAGGGGGTTGCTTCCACCCATCACCTCCACGTGGATTCCCAGTTCCCTGGCCTCCTGGACAAAGGGGCCGTCGGTGAAGCAGACCATGTCGGCCTGGATGTACCGGGAGAGGCCGCACAGCAGGGAGTGAACGTGGGTTTTGGCGCCGCCGGTGTCGCCCCCGCTGATCAGGTGGATTACTTTCATACGGATATACCTCCAAAAAGGACTTGCCAGGCGGCGGCAAATCCGATACAATTGACAGTTATCAGCGGCTTGTCCGGAGACAGGCCGCCGGATGAGGACCGGGCGGCGTCGGGCCGTGCCGGCTTGATGTTGATTATACATATTCTTGACCGGCAGGTCAAGGGAAGGAGGCGTGGCCGCCGTGCCGGAGCTGATTCAACAGTGGGACGAGAGCGTCCTGGTCTGGATTGCGGAACACCTGAGGGTGCCTGCCCTGAACGGGGCGGTATCCTTTTATACCACCCTGGGCAATGCGGGGATGCTGTTTATCATTGCGGCAGTTGTGCTGCTGCTCGTCCGGGGAACCCGGCGGGCGGGGGCCTCAGCCGGAGTGGGCATGCTGCTGGGTTTTCTGGTCACCAACCTGACCATCAAGCCCCTGATCAGCCGGGCCAGGCCGTGGGTGGTGCTGGACGGATTTGTCACCCTGGCCACCAGCTCCGATCCCAACTCCTTTCCCTCCGGGCACAGCTGCGCCGCCTTCGCCTTCGGGGTGGCAGTGGCGCTGACGGCGCCCAGAAGGTGGATGAAGGCCGCGGCGCTGGCGGCCGCGGCCCTGATGGCGTTTTCCAGGCTGTATGTGGGGGTCCATTTCCCCACCGATGTGCTGGCCGGCGCGGCCATCGGCACGGTGTGCGGACTGCTGGGCGCCTGGATCACCGGGCCGGTTCAGCGGCAGTACCGCCTTCGGAGAGGACAAGAATAACCGCCTGGGCCAGCAGCAGGCCCGCCGCGGCGGGCACCCACATGGCGCTGGCGGGAATGGAGCGGCGTCCCGGGGGAGGGGCCTCGTCCCCGTCCTGGGCGCTGCGGGGCAGTTCGGGGGAGAACACCACCGGATGGCGGACAATGTTCCGCTTGCGCAGCTCCCGGCGCACCACCCGGGCCAAGGGACAGCCCTCTGTCCTGGAGATGTCGGAGATGCGCAGCTGCTGGGCATCCACCTTGTTGCCGGTGCCCAGGGCGGAGATGCAGGGAATCCCCAGCCGGTGGGCGGTTTCGATGAGATCCAGCTTGCAGCTGACCAGGTCGATGGCGTCCACCAGGTAGTCGTAGCGGACCTGGAAGAACTCATCCCGGTGCTCCGCCTCATAGCGGGCGGCCATGGGGTGGAGTATGCAGTGGGGGTTGATATCCCGCAGGCGCAGGACGGTGGCCTGCGCCTTTTCCATGCCCAGGGTAGAGTGGAGGGCGGCGTCCTGCCGGTTCAGATTGCTCAGGGAGATGGTATCCTGATCCACCAGCGTGAGCTCGCCCACGCCGGAGCGGCACAGGGCTTCCGCGCACCAGCCGCCCACGCCGCCCAGGCCGAACACCGCCACATGGCTGGCCTGGAGCCGGGCCAGCGCCTGGCTGCCCAGCAGCATTTCCGTGCGGATGAATTGATGTTCCATAGAAGTGTTGCCTCCTGTGAGAAAAGGGCCGGACGCGCTGTCCGGCCCTTTTTTTTCATGTCAGCTTGTGCGGGGGGAAGATCAGGTGCCCAGGTACTTGGCGCCGTCGCCCAGGGAGGCGGCATAGGCGTCGCCCTCCACCAGGCCCTCCTGCCACTGGGTGTAGTCCTCGGACTGGAGCTGGCTGCGGACGGTCTGCATCCACTCGGCCTCGTCCCAGCCCTGGAAGTAGATGATGTGGTAGCCCCAATAGGCGCTGGTGGACTCCACGTCGCCCTCGTGGCGGATGAGCTCCACGTCGCCGGGCTGGCGGTTGCCTTCAAACATCCACTCGTCCAGCTCGTCTACGAACTGTCCCTGAGCCACGGCCTCATACAGGCCGCCGTTGGTGTTGGAACCGGTGTCTTCAGAGTACTCGTCGGCCAGCTCGCCGAAGGACTCGGCGGTCTTGTCGCCGGCCTCGTACTGAGCCAGGACCTCCTCGGCTTCCGCCAGGGCTGCGGCCCAGGCCTCGTCGGTGGGAGCGACGGTGTCGCCGTCCTCGTTGGTGGTGGTCTCGGCGCGGAAGAGGATGTGGCGCACATCGGCGGTCAGATCCTCGTTGCGGCCGCGGCTGTGGAAGATGACCACGTAGTAGCCGGACTCCCCGTTCTCCACCAGGGCGGCCTCGCCCTCGTCCAGTGCCAGCAGCTCTTCCTGATAGCCGGAGGAGATGTTGGCGGTCCCGGTGGCCACGGTGTGGTCGCCGGAGGTGTTGGGCTCATACTCCTCGATCAGGGCGGCCACGTCGGTCTCGCCGTCCTGGTAGGCGGCCAGGGCCTGCTCCGCCTTGTCCTTGGCGTCGGCCAGGGCCTGGGTCTCCAGCTCCTCAATCTCCTCCTCGGTCAGCTCGTTGCCGTCCTCGTCGGTGTCCTCCACATCCGCGGGGGTGAAATAGAGGTAGGAGTACTCGATTTCATCCACGTCATCGGGGTGCTCCTCGTAGTAGGCCTCCAGCTCCTCCTCCGTGTAGGAGTGGAAGAACTCCTCGGCCACCTCGTTGGCGTACAGATTGCTCAGCAGGGTCATGGCGGTGATCTTCTCATAGATGGCGGGCGTCATATATTTGCCGTAGTTGGCCACCAGATAGGACTTATAGGTGTAGCTGGAGTTGGACGCGGCGGTCTTCATGGCCTCGATGGAGGCGTCCAGATCCTCCTGAATCTCGTCCTGCGTGTGTCCGGCGGCGATGGCGGCCTCATAGATGGCGTAGTTGTTCCGGGCATTTTCCAGGGCGGTCTCCAGGAAGAAGTCCCGGTAGGTGGTGCCCTCTTCCTCATTATAGATCTGCTCGTCGTCGGGAATGTTGGAGTCAATCATGCCGGAGGCGGCATACTTATAGCGGGCATTCTGGTAGTAGTACCCCAGCTCGCCCACGCTCAGCTGGTTGTCGCCGATGGTGGCGGCGGTGGCGCGGCTCTGGAAAAAGCCGGAGTTCCAAATCAGCAGCGCGGCGACCAGCACCACGACCACCACGCCGATGGCGGTGTAGGTGCGCACTTTGCGCTTGTAAGCAGCCTGCTTCTGGTCGGCGTGAGCGGCCTTCTCGGAGGGGCCGCTGCCCTGGCGCTGCTTCTTTTCTCTGGATGCGCTCATGGTATCAATCCTCTCAGTTTCAGTGGTAGTGTCTCATAGACGGAACAAAAGCACATCCTCCTGTGCCGATGTGCCGAATACACGCATTATAGCACGGCAGGTGCGGGCTTGCAAGAAAAAAATCCGATTCAGGCCGGATTCCACGGAAAATTCACAAAACGTCCACAGAACAGACAAATTTATATGGTTGAATGGGAGCTGGATGCAGCGGGCAGAAAAAAGCGGGGGAGCTGACGCTCCCCCGCAGTACAGACAAAACCCCCGCCGTGGCCGTGCCGCCCGATTAAAAACCTGCACGTGAATGCAGGTGGGTCGCCGCCGCACCGTTTCTCCGCTTCCAACGTCCAGACACCTCCGGAGAGGGCCGGGAGGCCTGCGATCCGCGGCGCGAGGTGGGCGTCCCGTATAAAAGATGTGGGTTTTAAACAGGCGGACACGTAGTTAAAACCCGGCAGGGGAAGAGAAGGGGTTACTCCCCCTCGTCTTCTTCGTCTTCGGCGAACAGCTGCTCCATGAACTGGTCATAGACCTCGTTCAGCTCGGCCTCGTTGTCGATGTCGGCCAGCAGGTCTTCGCCGTTTTCCTGAATGACCTTGAGCAGGATGATCCCATAGTCCTCATCGTCCTCGTCCATATCGGCGGGGAGGAAGGCCATATAGGTGGTGCCCTTATGCTCTAAGGTGCCCAGATGTTCCAATTCAAATTCATTGCCCTCTTCGTCGGTGATGCTGACAAAATCAGGGCCGAACTCTTCGCTCATGGGGTGAAGCCTCCTTTGGGCGGTTCTTTGGTCAACTTTATTGTAGCGTCTCCGGCGGAAAAAAGCAAGGGGGCCGGGGAAAAATTTCAGCCGGGGGCAGACCGGGTGGGTTCCGGAAGGTTTCGGAAGCGGGAAAGCGGCCTGTGCGTGAGAGGAAAACGCAGCCGAGCCCCACGGCGCGCCTGCCCGGAAAGCGGGGCAGGGTGGACAAATCGGGATTCCTGTGGTATACTGCCACAAGAATATGCACCCGCCGGTGAGATTTGGAGTACATCCCGCGGTTCTTCCGCTTTTTTACGCGCGCCCGATTGCGCTGCTTTGCATTGATCGGATTCCATCAGTTGAAGGTGACGCGCCGCAGTCCGCGGCGTCCTGCATCGGAGGTATTTCTCATGTCGGAAAACAATCGCACAAACGATACGCCCCAGCGGCGCAGCCAATCCCAGGGCCGCAGCCAGTCCCAGGGGCGCCGTCAGGCCCAGGGGAACACCCGGGCCCAGGGGCGCCGCCAGACGCCCTCCGACCGGCGCACCGCCGCCGGACGCAAGAGAAAGCGCCCGCTGGTGGCCACCATCTTCCTGCGCCTGTTCCAGGTGCTGGGGACCCTGGTGCTCATCGCCGTGGTGACGGGGGCGTTCCTGGCCTGCTATGCGGCGGTCTACATCAAGACGGCCGTGCTGCCCAACGCCACCCTGGACCTGTCCGCGTTCACCCTGAACGAGAACTCGGTGGTCTACTACTACGATGAGAACGACCAGCCCAGGGAACTGGCCACCCTGGTGGGCCTGGAGAACACGGAGTGGGTGGATCTGGAGGAGATCCCCGTGGAGCTGCGCAACGCCGTGGTGGCCATTGAGGACCACCGGTTCTACGAGCACAACGGCGTGGACTGGTACCGCACTGCGGGAGCCTTTGTGAACATGTTCCTGGGCATGCGCAACACCTTCGGCGGCTCCACCCTCACCCAGCAGCTCATCAAGAATCTGACACAATATGACGACGTGACGGTCAGCCGGAAGATCAATGAGATCTTCACCGCCCTGGATGTGGAGAAGAACTACTCCAAAGACGACATCCTGGAGCTGTACCTGAACGTGATCTATCTGGGCAACGGCTGCCGGGGGGTGCAGGCCGCGTCCAACTACTATTTCGGCAAGGATGTGTCCGAGTTGTCCCTGGCCGAGTGCGCCAGCCTGGCCGGCATCACCAACAACCCCTCCCTGTACAGCCCCAATGCCCAGCTCAACGTCACCCGCTACAAGTGCCTGGAGTGCGGCACCTACTCCCTCACCAACGACGAGCCCTGCGACAATGAGGAGTGCGGCGCGGAGCACTACGGCCCGGCGGAGGTGTGGAACGGCCGGGAGTACAACAAGGCCCGGCAGGAGCTGATCCTGGAGAGAATGGCCGACCCTGAGATCAGCGCGGAGGGCGCCTATATCACCCAGGAGCAGTGCGAGGCGGCCCAGGCCCAGACCCTGGTGTTCACCTGGGACGACGCATATACCGGAGATGAGGACCAGGAGGGCACCGAGACGGAGGAGAACAGCAACGTCAACTCCTGGTATGTGGACGCGGTGATCAGCGAGCTGCTGGACTACTTCGTCAACGAGCAGGGCATGTCCAGTTCCGCCGCCACCCGCATGATCTACTCCGGCGGCCTGCGCATCTACACTCCCTTTGATCCCAGCGTCCAGGCCAAGGTGGACCAGATCTACGAGAACTGGGACGCCTCCCGCTATATCTCCAGCACCGGTCAGGAGCTGGCCTCCGCCATCACCATCGTGGACAATGAGTATGGCTATGTGGTGGCCATGTCCGGCGATCTGGGGGAGAAGGAGGTCAACCGCGGCTGGAACAACGCCATGGCCACCCGTCAGCCCGGTTCGTCCATCAAGCCCCTGTCCGTATATGCCCCCGCCCTGGAGATGGGGCTGATCACCCCCGCCACCGTGCTGGACGACAGCCCGGTCCAGCTGCTCAACGGCAATGTCTGGCCGCTGAACCTGCCCCGGGGCTACAAGGGCCTGACCACGGTGCTGGAGGGTGTATACCGCTCGGTGAACACCATTGCCACCCGCACCCTGCAGATGGTGTCCCTGGAGGCCTCCTATCAGTTCCTGGAGGAGCGCTTCGGCATCACCTCCCTGGAGCCCGGCTATTACAACAACGCCGGGGACTGGAAGACCGACCTGGACTACAGCCCCCTGGCCATGGGCGGCCTGACCCACGGCGTGTCCACCTTTGAGATGGCGGCGGCCTTTGCCACCTTCCCCAGAGGCGGCAACTATACAGCCCCCACCACCTTCCTGCTGGTGGAGGATATGGACGGCAACGTGGTGGTGGACCACAACCCGTCCACCACCCAGGTGATCAAGGACACCACCGCCTACTATATCAACAGCATGCTGAATACGGCGACCACCAACGTCTCCGGCGCCACCGCCACCGGCGCCCGGATTCCCGGCCAGACCATCGCCGGCAAGACCGGTACCTCGGACAACTCCTTCAACTACTGGTTTGCCGGGTACACCACCCACTACACAGCCGCCGTCTGGTCCGGCTATCCGCAGTATGATGAGATCGTCAACAACCAGTGGGGCAACCCCTCCGTCTATCTGTGGCGGGAGGTCATGACCCTGGTCCACGAGGGGCTGCCCCAGGAGGACTTCCCCAATCCCGGCGGACAGCAGGCCTATTCCATCTGCATGGACTGCGGCAATCTGGCTGTGGCCGACATGTGCGGCGCAGACATCCGGGGCAGCCGGATCCAGACCTTCTACCTCTTCCCGGGGGACGCGCCCACGGAGTACTGCACCTGCCACGTGCCGGTGACCATCTGCACCGAGTGCCCCGTCCTGGACGAGAACGGGGAGGAGACCGGCCTGTATATGCTGGCCGGAGAGCACTGCCCGGAGGAGTCGGTCAAGACCGTCTATATGGTGGATTATGTCCGGGATGAGGTGGGCTCCTCGGTTTCGGTGGGCGATGAGTACGCCCTGATGTCCATCTACGAGAAACTCTTCCCCACGGAAGAGGAACGGGTGTGCACCGTGCACGACGGCAGGCCCTATGATCCGGAGGACTTTGATATCTTCGACCCTGAAACCTGGCCCACCGAGCAGGAGTGGCCCGGTTTCGACCCGGAGGACGAGACCACCTGGCCCAACTACGAGCCCCCGGTGGATCCCAGCCATCCGGTGGAACCCAGTTTCCCCGTCGAACCCAGCCTGCCGGTGGAGCCCACGCCGGATGTGGAGCCGGAGCCGTCTCCGGTGACCACCGGTCCGGGCATCTGAACGGCACAAGAGCCATGAATTACAGCCGCCGCATGGGATCAGGTCCCATGCGGCGGCTGTTTCTTTGCACCCTGACAGAAAAATCTTGTTTTTTCCGCAAAATGTTTGTTAAAAAAGAAGGCAGGTTCTCAATTGTGTGCTGTCCTTCTCTGTGATACAATAGACCGCAGTACAAAGACAAACGGCGGGCCGGAACAGAGGAGGGGGAGACATGGCCCCAAAGCAACGATATTTCATAGTGGAGGCGTCTGCGCTGCCGGAGATCTACCTGAAGGTGGCGGACGCCAAGCGTCTGCTGGAGACCGGCGAGGTGAAGACGGTGAATGCCGCCACCCGGAAGGTGGGGATCAGCCGCAGTGCCTTTTACAAATACAAAGACGCCATCCGCCCCTTCCAGGATATGCTCCACGGGCGGATTGTCACCATCCAGATTCTCCTGCGCAACGAACCGGGTGCGCTGTCTTCGGTACTCAACACCTTCGCCGACTGGGGCGGCAACGTGCTGACCATTCATCAGGCGATTCCCGGCGGAGACGCCGCGGCGGTGACGGTGGGCCTGGAGACCTCGGAGCTGGGGACGGATCTGGAGGAGCTGCTGGCGGCGCTCCGGGAGAAAAAAGAAGTGGTCCGCTGTGAAGTACTGGCGGGCTGAGCATACAACATGAGGTGAGAGAGTATGGTAAACGTAGCAATTTTGGGCTTCGGCACAGTGGGCTCCGGCGTGGCGGAGGTTCTGGCGGAACATGAGAGCAGCATTGCCCGGAAAGCCGACGGCCTGGTGAAGCTGAAGTATATTCTGGACGTGCGGGAGTTTCCGGACAGTCCCTTTGCCGGACTGTTCGTCAAGGACTTTTCCGTGATCGAGTCCGATCCGGATGTGGACATTGTGGTGGAGACCATCGGAGGGGCCACAGTGGCCCTGGACTTTACCCGCCGGGCCCTGAAGGCGGGGAAGAGCGTGGTCACCTCCAACAAGGAGCTGGTGGCCACCCACGGCTACGAGCTGACCCAGCTGGCCAGGGAGAAGGGCGTGTGCTATCTCTTTGAGGCCAGCGTGGGAGGCGGCATCCCCATCATCCGGCCCCTGTCCCAGTGCCTGGCCGCCAATGAGATTCTGGAGATCTACGGCATTCTCAACGGCACCACCAACTACATCCTCACCCGGATGATCAAGGCCGGGCTGTCCTTTGAGCAGGCGCTGAGCGAGGCCCAGGAGAAGGGGTACGCCGAGCGGGACCCCTCCGCCGATGTGGAGGGCCACGACGCCTGCCGGAAGATCTGCATCCTGTCCGCCATCGCCTTCGGCCGGCACATCTATCCGGAGCAGGTGCCCACCCAGGGGATCACCAAGGTCACCCTGGCGGATGTGGACTATGCCGACGGGGCCGGGAAAAAGATCAAGCTGCTGGGCCGGGCCATCAAGATGCCGGACGGCGCGGTGTGCGCCTACGTGGCGCCCCATCTCATTGACGTCAGCCATCCCCTGGCCGGTGTGGACGACGTGTTCAACGGCATCTCCGTCCGGGGAGACGCCATCGGCGATGTGATGTTCTACGGCCGGGGCGCCGGCAAGCTGCCCACCGCTTCCGCCGTGGTCGCGGACGTGATGGACATCGCCCGGAACATGGGGCACCGCAAGGCGCTGTGCTGGACCCCCGGCGGGCCGGAGGCGGCCTGCGGGACGGAGCATCTGGCCAGCCGCTGGTATGTCCGGGCCAACGCCAGCCCGGAGGCGCTGCGGGCCGCGCTGGGCGAGGTGAAGCTGCTGGCCCGTCCCGGCGCCCCCGGGGAGGAGGCGGCCTGCCTCACCGATGCGGAGCTGACCCAGGGCCAGCTGGAGGAGAAGCTGAACGGCCTGGACGTGCTCTCCCAGATCCGGGTACTCAACTGATGGCCCGGGCCGGCATACAATATCTCAGGAATACTGTCCGGAAGGATTGAAGAAACATGGCATTGATTGTACAAAAATTCGGCGGCACCTCGGTGGCCAATGCCGAGCGCCTGCGCAACGTGGCCCGGATCATCACGGACACCTATAAGCAGGGAAACAGTGTGGTGGCGGTGCTCTCCGCCCAGGGCGACACCACGGACGACCTGATTGAGAAGGCAAAGGAGATCAACCCCAACCCGTCCAAGCGGGAGATGGATATGCTCCTGTCCACCGGTGAGCAGATCTCCTGCTCCTTGTGCGCCATGGCCATTGAAGGCATGGGATATCCCGTGGTGTCCCTCACCGGCTGGCAGGCGGGGTTCCGCACCAACTCCGGCTACGGCAACGCCCGCATCAAACGGGTGCTCACCGACCGGGTGAGGGATGAACTGGAGAACAAGCGGAGGATCGTCATCGTCACCGGCTTCCAGGGCATCAACAAATACGATGACATCACCACTCTGGGCCGGGGCGGCTCGGACACCTCGGCCGTGGCGCTGGCCGCGGCGCTGAACGCCGACCTGTGCCAGATCTACACCGACGTGGACGGGGTGTATACCGCCGATCCCCGCCTGGTGCCCTCCGCCCACAAGCTGGAGGAGATCACCTACGATGAAATGCTGGAGCTGGCCACGCTGGGCGCCCAGGTGCTCCACAACCGCTCGGTGGAGATGGCCAAGCGGTACAACGTGAAGCTGGAAGTGCTCTCCAGCTTCTCCGGCAAGCCCGGTACGAAAGTCAAGGAGGTAGTCAAGACCATGGAAGAATCCCACATCAGCGGTGTTGCGAAGGATAAGAACATTGCCCGCCTGGCCCTGGTGGGCCTGGAGGACACTCCGGGCATCGCCTTCAAGATCTTCTCCCTGCTGGCCAAAAACAACGTGAACGTGGACATCATCCTTCAGTCCATCGGCCGCAGCGATACCAAGGACATCAGCTTTACCGTGGCCAAAAATGATATGGAGCTGGCCCAGAAGCTGCTGGAGGACAACCGGGACAGCATTCAGTTCGATCACATCGACGTGTCCGACAACATCGCCAAGGTCTCCATCGTGGGTGCCGGCATGATCAACAGCCCCGGCGTGGCCGCGGCCATGTTCGAGGCGCTGTTCAATGCGGGGATCAACATCAACATGATCTCCACCAGCGAGATCAAGGTGTCCGTGCTGGTGCATATCAGCGACGCGGACCGGGCGGTGCAGGTCATCCACGAGCGGTTCTACGACGAGTTCGAGGCCGCCCGGTAAAAGTCTCAGAAAAAAGATCAGCGGCCCGGGGAGCCATCCCCGGGCCGCTGCCGCGTATTCGGATGCTCATGCGCAGACGGAGCGCTCAGCCGTCTGGCGTCGGACCGTTCTTTTCACTGTCCGGACGGTTGTCCGCTGGAGAATCCACGTCCAGATTGACCAATTTTGCCTGCTTGACGTGTCCAACTTGATAAATTGCGATCTGCATGGAGTATACGACGTCTTCATCGCAGATGATTTTACGATATTGATCGCTGCTGACTTCCACGGTATAGGGGATCCCGCCAAAACCAGGGACCACAATATAACAATTACTGCCCTCCGTGTCATTGGGGTCTTGAAACTTATAGGGAATATAGGTAAAGCCACCGTTTCGCCCCAGATATTCCTCATAGGGGTGGACAATCTGTATGGCCAGAAGGAAAATGATAATCAGCTCTGCTCCAGCAATAATCCAGGGAAGGAAATGAGAAATGGAGGACAGCTTGGAGTGATCGTGACGCTTCATAGACATGACCTCCTGTTTTGAACTATCTGGTAAATATTCTTTGCAGTTGGGGAGAGGTTTCGTAAGCGTCTCCGATGTTTAACGTAAGAGCCGGAGGGTATGAAATAGTGATGTCCGTATCTACATTGCTGACTTGGTGCGCATACTGCGCAACAATTTTTACTGTTTCTCCAGTATATGTATTATCTGATAAATAAAAACAAATCGTACCCAGCTTGGCAGATGTGATCGCATCTCGTCTGATATCAAAATAGTAATATCCTCCGGCGTTAATTGCGCTTTCAGTATAATTTGCTGGTACACTTGCAACGAAATCGCGCCATCCACCACCGGTAAGTTGTTCATAATAAGAGATGTTTTGTATGCCTGGTGTTTGCAGCAAATTTCCGCCCCATGCAACAACAACTTTATCTTGATAATTTCTGATACTCCAATCCAAGGATTTCCAATTAAATGTAACCATAACGTATTGTGCTGGCCCCAGACCGTGTGGGCCATTTCCATTTTGATTCATGGTCGTGAGTGCGAAGTAAAGAATGTCGCTGGTCAGAGTTCCTTCTGCAGCGGGGGAGATGCCGGGCTGGGAAGTGTTTTCTTCGGAAAAATTGGTGACAGAGACGCTAACGGAGATTTTGCTGGGATCTTGCGCATACTGCTCCAAAATCATGTCGATGTTGTCCCGGGACATGGCCTCGATCAGCGGCTCAGTATATCCCAGGGACAGGAGAATTTCGTGCTCATACTCAGATTGCAGGGTACTTGCAAACGCGGGGGCGCTTAGGGACAAGCACAGGACAAGGGCAACGACAAGGCTGATTGCTTTTGACAGTTTTCTCATTGTTCTCATCATAAATTCTCCTTTCAAATAAATTGCAATGCATCCCATTGCTACAACTACATGATAGCATGATGCACAGAAAAAGTAAAGATTGATTTTTGAAAAAATAATCATTTTATACAAAATAACGGCGCGGTTTGCGGGGGTCAACCCGCTGAACCGGGAACTGCCCAGGGGCGGTTTCCCCGGCGTCCGGCTCTGTGAAAATGCGGCAAGGAGTGGTGCGGGAGACGGCGGGCTTTGTGGGAAAAACAGTTGCATTGGACAGGTTGAGATGATAAAATATAATATCTGTGACATACCCACGAAAAAAACAGAAACTTCAAGCTGAAACGGACGAAACGCCTGGGAAAACGGGACCGGATCTGCCGGCCCGGACGGGGGTCTGCCCGGCAGCGGAAACGGGTGAATGCATTGAGCGAAGATGAAAAACGGCAGTCCGGACTGCTGTTCTGTCCGGGGGATCCGGAACTGGTCCGGCAGAAACGCCGGGGCCACGGGCTCAGCCGGGAATTCAACGCGCTGGGAGAGGGAGAGACAGCCCGGCGGGAGGATCTGCTGCGGCAGCTGTTCGCATCGGTGGGCGAGGGTGTGCTTATCACGGGGCCCGTCTATGTGCATTACGGGATCCACACCTCCATTGGAGACCACTTTTTTGCGAACTTCAACCTCACCATTCAGGACGACGCCCGGGTCACCATCGGGCACAACTGCAATTTCGGACCCAACGTCACCATTGTCACGCCTCAGCACCCCCTGCTGCCCGACGAGCGCAGGCAGATGGCAGACCGGGACGGAAAGCCGGTCCACCTGTGCTATGCCCAGACGGTGGAGATCGGCGACGACTGTTGGTTCGGGGCCAACGTGGTGGTCTGTCCCGGCGTGCGCATCGGCAGCGGCTGCGTGATCGGCGCGGGCAGCGTGGTGACCCATGACATCCCGGACCGCAGCGTGGCGGCGGGCAACCCCTGCCGGGTGCTGCGCACCCTTTCGGAACAGGACAGCCTGAAGTACCGCCCGGAGCTGCTGGGAGACTGCAGCGTGCTGTGAACCTGCCAGTGCGGCCGGGCACAGAATCACAGGAAGAAAGAGGCATGCCATGTACCTGAAGGCATTGGAAATTCAAGGGTTCAAATCTTTCCCGGACAAGACGGTGCTCACCTTCGGCTCGGACATCACGGCCATTGTGGGCCCCAACGGCTCCGGAAAATCAAATATCGCCGATGCCATCCGCTGGGTGATGGGGGAGCAGTCCACCCGCACCCTCCGGGGCAGCAAGATGGAGGACGTGATCTTCGACGGCAC
>CALWXG010000054.1 GCA_944385435.1 uncultured Oscillospiraceae bacterium | reverse complement strand
AGCTCCTCGTCGTCCACCTGGTCGCACTTGTTCAGGAAGACCACGATGGCGGGCACGCCCACCTGACGGGCCAGCAGAATGTGCTCCTTGGTCTGAGCCATGGGGCCGTCGGTGGCGGCGATGACCAGGATGGCGCCGTCCATCTGAGCAGCGCCGGTGATCATGTTCTTGATATAGTCGGCGTGGCCCGGGCAGTCCACGTGAGCGTAGTGACGGGCGTCGGTCTCATACTCCACGTGAGCGGTGTTGATGGTGATGCCGCGCTCGCGCTCCTCGGGGGCCTTGTCGATGCTGGAATAGTCCTCGTACTGGGCCTGACCCTTGAGAGCCAGATACTTGGTGATGGCGGCGGTCAGGGTGGTCTTGCCGTGGTCAACGTGGCCGATGGTGCCGATGTTGACGTGGGGCTTAGTACGCTCAAACTTTTGCTTAGCCATTTTGAGTTTCCTCCTTATAGTTGCACATAAAAATTTTGTTTGACAAAGATCCGTAATACTGCGGATATTCTATCGCATCGGCAGGAAAAAAGCAACCATAATTTTTCCTGCCCGGCAATCATCAGCCCTCGTCCTTGCGGCCGCGCTGGGCAATGATCTTCTCTGCGATATTCTTGGGGATTTCCACGTAGCTGTGGGGCTCCATGGTGTACTGGCCGCGGCCCTGGGTGCGGGAGCGCAGGTCAGTGGCGTAGCCGAACATCTCGCTCAGGGGCACCAGAGCGTCGATCTGCTGGGCGCCGGGACGGGCCTCCATGCCCAGGATCTGGCCGCGGCGGGAGTTCAGATCGCCGATGACGTCGCCCATATAGTCCTCGGGGACGATGACGGACACCTTCATGATGGGCTCCAGCAGGCAGGGGTTGGCCTTGCGGCAGGCCTCCTTGAAAGCCATGGAGCCGGCGATCTTGAACGCCATTTCAGAGGAGTCCACCTCGTGGTAGGAGCCGAAGGTCAGGTGCACCTTCACGTCCACCACAGGATAGCCGGCCAGCACGCCGGCCTGCATGGCCCCCTGGATACCGGCGTCCACCGCGGGGATATACTCCTTGGGGATGACGCCGCCGGTGATCTCGTTGAGGAACTCGTAGCCCTTGCCGGTCTCGTTGGGCTCCACGGTGATGCGCACGTGGCCGTACTGACCCTTGCCGCCGGACTGACGGGCGTATTTGGTGTCCTGCTCCACGCTCTTCTTGATGGTCTCCTTGTAGGCCACCTGGGGAGCGCCCACGTTGGCCTCCACCTTGTACTCACGGAGCAGACGGTCCACGATGATCTCCAGATGAAGCTCGCCCATGCCGGCGATGATGGTCTGGCCGGTCTCCTCGTCGGTGTAGGTCTTGAAGGTGGGGTCCTCCTCGGCCAGCTTCATCAGGGCGATGCCCATCTTCTCCTGGCCGGCCTTGGTCTTGGGCTCGATGGCCACGCGAATGACGGGCTCGGGGAACTCCATGGACTCCAGGATGATGGGGTGCTTCTCGTCGCACAGGGTGTCGCCGGTGGTGGAGTTCTTCAGGCCCACCACGGCGGCGATGTCGCCGGAGAAGACCTCCTCGATGTCCTCACGGTGATTGGCGTGCATCTGCAGGATGCGGCCGATGCGCTCCTTCTGGTTCTTGGTGGCGTTGAGCACGGTGGAACCGGTGGTGAGCTTACCGGAGTAGACGCGGATGAAGGACAGACGGCCCACGAAGGGGTCGGTCATGATCTTGAAGGCCAGAGCGGAGAAGGGGGCGTTGTCGTCGGCGGGACGCTCATCCTCTTCCTCAGTCTCGGGGTTGACGCCCTGGATGGGGGGGATGTCCAGCGGGGAAGGCATGAAGTCCACGATGGCGTCCAGCAGCTTCTGCACGCCCTTGTTGCGGTAAGAGGTGCCGCAGGTCACGGGAACCAGTAGGTTCTCGATGGTGCCCTTGCGCAGAGCCTTGCGGATCATGTCGGAGGGCACTTCCTGCTCGTCCAGCACCAGCATCATGATCTCCTCATCGATGTCGGCGCAGGCGTCCAGCATCTTGGAGCGGTATTCCTGGGCCAGCTCCAGCATGTCGGCGGGGATGTCCTCCACCCGCATGTCCTTGCCCAGGTCGTCGTAGTACACGTCGGCCTTCATCTCCACCAGGTCGATGATGCCCTTGAAGGTATCCTCGGAGCCGATGGGCAGCTGGATGGGCACGGCGTTGGCCTTGAGCCGGTCGTGGACCATGTGCAGCACGTTGTAGAAGTCGGCGCCCATGATGTCCATCTTGTTGACGTAGATCATGCGGGGGACCTTGTAGTGGTCGGCCTGACGCCACACCGTCTCGGACTGGGGCTCCACGCCGCCCTTGGCGCACAGCACGGTGACAGAGCCGTCCAGCACGCGCAGGGACCGCTCCACCTCCACGGTGAAGTCCACGTGGCCCGGGGTGTCGATGATGTTGATACGGGTCTGGGGGAACTGGTTGGCGCTTCCCTTCCAGAAGCAGGTGGTGGCGGCGGAGGTGATGGTGATGCCGCGCTCCTGCTCCTGGGCCATCCAGTCCATGGTGGCGGTACCGTCGTGGGTCTCGCCGATCTTGTAGTTGACGCCGGTGTAATAGAGGATACGCTCGGTCGTCGTGGTCTTACCGGCATCGATATGGGCCATGATGCCGATGTTTCTGGTGTTTTCCAGAGATGTCTTCCTGTTAGCCATTTCTGTGTTTCTCCCCTATTACCAGCGATAATGGGCAAAGGCCTTGTTGGATTCAGCCATCTTGTGGGTGTCCTCACGCTTCTTCACGGCGGAGCCGGTGTTGTTGGCTGCGTCCATGATCTCGCCGGCCAGGCGCTCCTTCATGGTCTTCTCGCCGCGGTTGCGGGAGTAATTGGTCAGCCAGCGCAGACCCAGGGTCTGACGGCGCTCGGGGCGCACCTCGATGGGCACCTGGTAGGTGGCGCCGCCCACACGGCGGGCCTTGACCTCCAGAGAAGGCATGATGTTCTCAATAGCGGCAGTAAAGACTTCCAGAGGCTCCTGGCCAGTCTTATCCTTAATGATGTCGAAAGCACCGTAGACGACCTTCTGGGCCACGCCCTTCTTGCCGTCCAGCATAATGCTGTTGACGAGCTTAGTGACTAAGACGGAATTATACAGCGGGTCGGGCAGAACCTCCCGCTTGGGTACGTTTCCTCTTCTGGGCACTTTGCTTCCCTCCTTCTTATAATAATAGAAATCATAGGTACTCAAAGCCCGGTCAAGCAAGCTTGACCGAATGCTCCGTACATGCCTGTCCGAGGTCTACCCACATATATATGAATAAACGCTCGGCAAGGCAGGATTGCCTTGCGCGGATGCGCACAATGCAATTCATGGGTTCGGCGTTGCCACGCACAGAAGTTCCGGAAAACTCCTTACTTCTTGGCGCCGCCCTTGCCGGCCTTGGGACGCTTGGCACCGTACTTAGAACGGGCCTGCATACGGCCATTGACGCCCTGGGTATCCAGAGTGCCGCGGATGATGTGGTAACGCACACCGGGCAGGTCCTTGACACGGCCGCCGCGGATCATGACCACGGAGTGCTCCTGCAGGTTGTGGCCCTCGCCGGGAATGTAGGCGGTGACCTCGTAACCGTTGGTCAGACGCACACGGGCGATTTTACGCAGAGCGGAGTTGGGCTTCTTGGGAGTGAAGGTACGCACCACAGTGCACACGCCGCGCTTCTGAGGAGAGGGGAGATTGGTCTCCTTTCCTTTCAGAGTGTTCAGGCCATGCTGCATAGCGGGGGAGTTGGACTTGTACACGCTCTTCTCCCGGCCTTTGCGAACCAGTTGGTTAAAAGTAGGCATGATGTTCCTCCTTTCCATGAAATTATATTTTAACGAATGCTCCTGAGATTATTCGTTAAAACCGAAAAAAGTTAGACAATTGCGGCGACTGCCGCTCCCACCGCGATCCCGCAGGCGTGGCCCAGCTCCGCCATGTGCTCCGTCCAGTGGACCGGAATGCCCATGTCCTGTGCCGTCTGTGCCAGGGGTTGCGTGAGATTCGGATCGGCGTCCCGGGCCAGGAACAGTTCCTTTGCCCTGCCGTCCGCGAGCGCCCGACGGGTCTGCTTGACACCCGCCACTTTGTCTGCATGCTCCAGTTGGGTAAGCATCGGGCAGCCCTCCTTCTTGGCATATCAGCGCAATTTGGGATTATAGCATAATTAATCTGCCCAGTCAAGCTGTTTTTTGGATTTTCAAGGAAACTTTTTGCCTCATTCGCCGCCCTGCCGGCCCTGATCGGACAGGGCTCCCGGCCCCAGGTCCCCCCTTTCTGATCAAGCCTGTCATTCTCCCCCTATTTTCCCCTTGCAGGCGCACTTTTTTCGTGCTATACTGTTTCCCACGGCAGAGAGGAGGTGTCTGCGGATGGGAAAACCCGGAACAAAGCAAATTGCCGCCAACCGAAAAGCATTCCACGATTATTTTATTGAAGACAAGCTGGAAACCGGAATCGAGCTGGCAGGCACAGAGGTAAAATCCATCCGTCAGGGCAACGTCAATCTGAAGGACTCCTTCTGCGCGGTGAAGGACGGGGAGCTGTTCCTCTACGGCATGCACATCTCCCCTTACGAAAAGGGCAACATCTTCAATAAGGATCCCCGCCGCACCCGGAAGCTGTTGGTCCACAAGCGGGAGATCTGGAAGCTGCAGGCCAAAGCCCAGCAGGATGGCTATGCCATCATCCCCCTCTCCCTCTACTTCTCCGGCCCCCGGGTAAAGGTGGAGATTGCCCTGGCAAAGGGCAAAAAGCTCTACGACAAACGGGAGGCCGCCGCCCAGCGGGACGCAAAGCGGGAGATGGACCGCGCTGCCCGGGGCCGCTACTGAACGGTTTGAATCCCTGATCTACTATATATAGAGGAGTGTTTTACCATGGCTCAGAATCCCATTGTCACCATTGAGATGGAGAACGGCGGCGTGATGAAAGCCGAGCTCTACCCCGATGTGGCTCCCAACACCGTAAACAACTTCATCTCCCTGGTGAAGAAGGGCTTTTACAACGGCCTGACCTTCCACCGGGTCATCCCCGGCTTCATGATTCAGGGCGGCTGTCCTGACGGAACCGGCATGGGCGGCCCCGGCTACAGCATCAAGGGGGAGTTCACCCAGAACCGCTTCCCCAACAACCTGGCCCATGACCGGGGCGTGCTGTCCATGGCCCGCACCATGCGCCCCGACTCCGCCGGCAGCCAGTTCTTCGTCATGGTGGAGAAGGCACCTCATCTGGATGGGGCTTACGCAGCGTTCGGCAAGGTCATTGAGGGCCTGGACGTGGCCGACGCCATTGTCAGCGTCAAGCGGGACTATAACGACAAGCCTCTCACCGCCCAGCGGATGAAGTCCGTCACCGTGGACACCTTTGGTGTGGATTATCCCGAACCGGAGAAAGTCTAAACGCCTGAACTCAACTGCCAAACAGGGCGCCTCTTCCCTGCCGGGTCCGGCGCCCTTTCACGGGGCCGTACTGGTTTCGACGGTGGTGTTGAAGCAGGAATAGCGAGCGGATGCGCCTAACATCCTTAAAATGGGCACTTATAAATTAAAGAACGACGACAATAACGTAGTTCTCGCCGCTGCTTAATGCGGCCGTCCTGCCCGGAAGGACCACGAGCCGGGTTTGGGCGTGAAATGAGTGGTGCCCGTGCGTGCGGAAAGAGTTGACCGCACCACGCATCATGACTCTACCAATCCCCTGAGTGTGACGGCCCACGCTGGGGTGCGGGAATGTAATGGACCGTCTGCGCTCGGAGAAGTTCCTGTGAATATGCTTTCGGACAGGGGTTCGACTCCCCTCGGCTCCACCACAACACGAAAATCCGAACCTTTATCCGATTGGACATGGGTTCGGATTTCTTGTTTATATCAAGGTAATCGCAGATTGGTGACATAGCAAAGCAGGAGGGCAGCTCACGCGGCTGCCAAAAAAGGAACAACTATCCAGTAGTGCAGTCCAGCTTTCTTTGATAGACGATAGCGATGTTGTGATCGAAGAAAATTAAGTGGCGAAGGTTAAAAATTCGCAAAACTATGTCGGCTCTTCAAAATCCGGGTTGCCAACGGCCCGGATTTTGATTATACTGTTCTTAACCCGAAATGGAGGTTGAACCGATGAAAGAGCTGGGTAACAGGCTGAAAACCCTGCGGGAGGGCACCGGGCTTTCTCAGGCGAAGTTTGCCGATGTGATCGGCTCCACACAGTCCAGCATCAACCGCTATGAGAATGGGCAGGCAACGCCCTCAGTGGAACTTCTGCGCAGATATGCGGATTATTTTGATGTCTCTATGGACTACATCTTTGCCCGCTGCGACAGTCCGCAGGGCAAGCTGTATCAGGCAGCGCCACCGGTCAGGGATAACCCGGAACTTGCAAAGTTTGTGGAGATGTGCTTTGACCCGGGCTCGCCGATGAACGAGAAGCTGAAGCAGACCATGCTGCAAATGCTGAAAGGGGTGCAGGAATGAGTAAAGAACTAACGCAGAATATGGGACAGTTTGATGAACTCCTGTCCATCATTGACAGCGCCCGCACTCGCGCCTTGAAGGCCGTCAATGCCGAGCTGATCCAGATGTATTGGAATGTGGGGAAATACCTTTCCGGTCTGTGCGCCAACTCCGTTTTCGGCGACAAGGTCATCGACAAGGCGGCAGCGTATATCGCAACGGCCAATCCCGGCGTCAAAGGCTTCAACCGCCGTGGGCTGTACCGTATGAAGCAGTTTTACGAGACCTACAAGGACGACGAATTTGTGACACCACTGGTGACACAAATCAGCTGGACAAACCATCTGCTGATCCTGTCCGGTGCAAAGTCTGCGGAAGAGCGGCATTTTTACATGGCTTTGTGCGCGAAAGAGCACTATTCCAAGCACGAGCTGGAGCGCCAGATCGACAGCGCCTACTATGAACGCTATATGCTGTCCTCCAAGAAGCTGGTGCCCGAATCCGTTCCGCAGGATGTGCGCGGCAGCATTCTTGACACCTATGTGCTGGAGTTCCTCGATCTTCCGGAGCAGTTTTCGGAGCGAAATCTCCGCAAAGCGATCACGGACAACCTGAAGCAATTCATTCTGGAATTTGGCAAGGACTTCACCTTCATCGGCGAAGAATACCGCATCCAGGTGGGCGGACAGGATTTCTATATTGACCTTCTGTTCTATAACCGCGCTCTGTCCTGCCTGGTGCCGATTGAACTGAAAATCGGCAATTTCAAGCCGGAGCATATCGGTCAAATCAATTTCTATCTCGAAGCGCTTGATCGAGATGTGAAAAAGCCAAACGAGAATCCCAGCGTCGGCGTGCTCCTGTGCGCCGGCAAAGACGACGCGGTGGTGGAATATGCCCTCAGCCGCAGTATGTCCCCGACATTGGTATCCGATTACACCTTGCATTTGCCTGACAAGAAGCTACTGCAAAATAAGCTGCGTGAACTCACTGAGCTGGCGCTGGAAAGCGGCGAGGGTGACGAAGAATGAACGCGGTAATCTATGCCCGCTATTCCTCGGACAGCCAGCGGGAAGAATCCATCGAAGGCCAGCTCCGCGAGTGCAGAGAGTATGCCGAGTGAAACGGTATGACGGTGGTCGGTAGCTACATTGACCGCGCCCTGTCTGCTAGAACTGCTGGCCGCCCGGAGTTCCAGCGCATGATCAAGAACAGCGCCAAAGGCTTATTCGAGATCGTCCTTGTCTGGAAGCTGGACCGCTTTTCTCGTGACCGCTATGACAGCGCCCACTATAAGCACATCCTCAAAAAGAACGGTGTGAAAGTTGTTTCCGCCAAGGAACACATCTCCGAAGGCCTGGAAGGCATCATTCTGGAGTCCATGCTGGAAGGCTATGCGGAGTTTTACTCGGCGGAGCTCTCGGAGAAAATCCATCGCGGGCAGAAAGAAAACGCCCTCAAAGGCAAGAACAACGGCGGCGGAATCCCGCTGGGCTACGCGCTGGACAAGCGGACGCAAAAGCTGGTCATTGATCCGGAAACTGCGCCGCTGGTTGTGGAGATTTTCACACGGTATGCCGATGGAGAGACCGTGCGATCCATGATTGAGGATTTCAATGCCCGGAGACTTACAACGAGGAAGGGAAAGCTGTTCAGCATGAGTAGCTTCAATGCACTGCTCAAAAATCGCGAATACATTGGCGAATACAGGTATCAGGATGTTGTCATCCCCGGCGGCGTCCCGGCCATTGTGCCTGAGAAGCTGTTCTGCCGCGTCCAGCAGCGTATGGAGAAGAACAATCGCGCACCGGCACGCACCAAAGCCAAAGAAAGCGAGTTTCTTCTTTTTATTATCCAAATTCTTTGCTTGATTTCCCGTGAGATCTGAGCTGTGTTCTCAATACCAGTCGTGTTTTTCGTCTTTGTTCAATGCGGCGATCCGGGCCATCTCGTCCCCGCTTAAGGAAAAATCAAAGATGGAGAGATTCTCCCGGATGTGCTCGGGATCGCTGGAGCCCGGAATGACAGTCACGCCTCTCTGCAGATCCCACCGGAGGATCACCTGGGCCACGGACTTCCCATGGGCCGCCGCGATCTCCCGCAGCACCGGATCACTCAACATTGGCCCGGTATAGCCCCGGCCGCCCAGCGGGTACCAGGCTTGGACCGGAATGCCCTTGCTCTGGATGTGCTCCACCACCGGCGTGTCCTGGTAGTAGGGGTGGATCTCGTTCTGTACCACGGCGGGGGCAATGTTCACCTGGGGCAGGAACTCCTCCAGCTCCTCGATGTACCAGTTGGACAGGCCGATGGAGCGGATCTTCCCCTCTGCCACCGCCTGCTCCATGGCGTGGTAGGCCTCCACGTCGCCGGAGCCGGGATGGTGCAGGAGCATCAGGTCAATGTAGCCGATGTCCAGCCGTTCCAGGCAACCCTCAATGGCCCCCTCCGGGTCGTCAAACTCCGTGGGATAGAGTTTCGTGGTGACGAAGATCTCCTCCCGGGGCACTTCGCTATCCCGGACGGCCCGGCCCACGGCCTCCTCGTTGCTGTAGTAGGAGGCGGTGTCGATGAGCCGTCCGCCTGCCTCCAGCAGCGCGGTGACAGAGTTGTAGCACTCCTCGTCAGAGAGCGCGTAGGTTCCAAGGCCCGCGACGGGCATTTCATAACCGCTGTTCAAGGTCACGATCCGGGTTTCAAAATCAAAGGCGTATCCGGTCTCACTTGCCTCCGGATCACCGGAATCGGAAGGAACCACGGCGTCTTGTTCCGCTTGGATTGAGCCGTCTGCTCCATTCGTGTCTGACTGCCCGGGTGCAGGCGGCGTGCCGCAGGAGGCCAGCATCAGAAGCGCCATCACCCATGCGAGAATTTTCATGGATTCTTTCCTTTCAGCAGGGCGCCCCGAACCTGGGAGTCCTGCAATTTTTCTTGTGTTACGCCATGGCCTTGCGGAAGAATGCCTCCATCTTGTCGAAGGGGATCACATCCAGCTTGTCGTACAGGTCGGTATGCACCGCGCCGGGGATGATGAGCAGCTCCTTGTTCTCCGGATTGGGGTTGCCCTCCATCATGGCGGCATAGGCGTCCCGGCCGAAGTAGCAGGAGTGGGCCTTCTCACCGTGGATGATCAGAACAGCGGAGCGGATCTCGTTGCTGTACCGGAGAATGGGCTGGTTCATAAAAGACATGGTGCCGGTCACATTCCAGCCGCCGTTGGAGTTCAGGGACCGGGCTTGATAGCCCTGGGACGTCTTGTAGTAGTCGTGATAGTCCTTCACATAGAAGGGAGCGTCCTCCGGCACCTGCTCTGCCACGCCGCCGCCCAGGGCGTAGGAGCCGTTTTTATAGTCCTCGATCCGCTGGGCATTCAGGGCCTTTTTCTTCTCGTATCGGGCGGCCTCGCTGTCCTCGGCATCGAAGTAGCCGTTGGCGTTTACACGGGTCATGTCGTATAAAGTAGAGTTCACAGTCGCCCGGATGCGGGTGTCCAGGGCCGCCGCGTTCAGGGCCATGCCGCCCCAGCCGCAGATGCCGATGATGCCGATCTTCTCCGGGTCCACATCCTCCCGCAGGGAGAGGCAGTCCACCGCCGTCTGGAAGTCCTCGGTGTTGATGTCCGGGGAGGCCATGTACCGGGGCTGTCCGCCGCTCTCGCCGGTGAAGGAGGGGTCGAAGGCCATGGTGAGGAAGCCCCGCTCCGCCATGGTCTGGGCGTACAGGCCCGCGGCCTGCTCCTTCACCGCCCCGAAGGGGCCGCACACGGCGATGGCAACCAGCCTGCCTTCCGCGCCCTTGGGCTTGTAGACGTCCGCCGCCAGGGTGATGCCGTAACGGTTGTGGAAGGTCACCTTGCTGTGCTCCACCTCGCCGCTCCGGGGGAAAGTCTTGTCCCACTCCTGCGTCAGAACCAGTTTTTCTTCCATGTTGAAACCCTCCATGCAAAAACATAAGATGTGTCTTTCCTTCTCTCGAAAATCCATGGTTTGTGGCGCCGCATCAGTATGGGTGCCCACGATTCATCTGAAAAACCAGATAGTCCAAACAGTCGATCTGACTTTGGCTGACATGCAGTCGATCCAGCAGAGCGGCCCGGTGCGCCCGCAGGAACCGCAGCTGCTCCGGACGGCGGCCCTCATGCTCCAGTTGCAAAAACCGTGCGATGTCCGCCTCTGCACAGCCGGCATCTTTCAGATTGCGAGCCAGGAGCTGATCTGTCTGCGGATAAGCGTCCATAGCGTTCCCTCTTTCTTCTCGCTTGCTCTCTTGTTCTGTTTCCATCATAACGCCCTGCGTCATAAATAGCAAATACCTTGTTTCCATAATACAAAATGCTTGATGGGCATTTTGCATTGCGCTATGATTTACAGACAGAGATTCTTGAAAACGAGGAGGAGAGGTCCATGGAACTGCGTGTCCTGCGCTATTTTCTGGCGGTCGCTCGGGAAGGGAATATCACGGCGGCGGCCAACTCCCTGCACATGACCCAACCCACCCTGTCCCGGCAGCTGCGGGATCTGGAGGAGGAACTGGGGCAGAAACTGCTGGTTCGAGGCAACCACCGGATGACCCTGACCGCGGAAGGGATGTTCCTGCGGAAGAGGGCGGAGGAGATCGTAGCCATGGCGGACAAAACCGAGGAGGAGTTCCGGGCCATGAAGGGGGATCTGTCCGGCGACATCTACATCGGCGGCGGGGAGACAGACGCCATGAATCTCATCGCCGCCGTCTGCCAGGAGCTGCAGGAGGAGCATCCCGGCATCCGCTATCATTTTTTCAGCGGCAACGCCCAGGATGTGACGGAGCGGCTGGACAAGGGCCTGCTGGACTTCGGTCTGCTGATCCAGCCCACGGACATCGCCAAATACGATTACCTCAGCCTCCCGGCCAAGGACACCTGGGGGGGTGATTCTGCGGCGGGACGCACCGCTGGCGGCAAAGTCCCGCGCCCGGGCGGAGGACCTGGCGGACGTGCCCCTGATCTTCTCCCGGCAGGCTCTGGAGGAGCGGGCCGAGTCCAACGAACTGGCAAGGTGGTTTGGAGCGGCATGGAATGACCTCAACATCGTCACCACCTTCAACCTCTGCTATAACGCCGCTGTCATGGCCAAACAGGGCCTCGGCTACGTGGTCAGCCTGGACAAGCTGGTGGACACTTCTGAGGACAGTCCGTTGTGTTTCCTCCCTCTGGAGCCCAGATTGGAGTCCGGGTTGGACGTAGTGTGGAAGAAATATCAGGTCTTTACATCAGCGGCAGAGGCATTCCTGAACCGTCTCCGGGAACAGTGCTTAAAATAACGGGCGGGTATTCATTCGGCCACTCTACACGCATCCTTTGAAAACACCGACGCCGCCAGCTCAACAAGCCGGCGGCGTCGGTGTCTGATCCTGTTCCCGCAATCAGTTTTTGGAGTAAGCAACGCTGACGGAAATACCGTCAATCAGATCCAGCGCTCCGCTCAGCGCGTCGATCTGCTCTGCGGGCGCATCCACCGCCACGCAGATGATGTTGATCCCCTTTGCACGGTAGGGGATGCCCAGCCGGCCGATGATATAGTGGCTGTACGTGTGGAGCATGTGGTTCAACGCGTCCACAGACTCCTGCTTCTCTACGATAATGCTGATTACGGCAACCCTGGTGGTCTCCATGTTTTTGCACGCTCCCATTCTCATGTTGTGTTGTGTTGTGATCGATCGGAACCCGGAACCGCTTCCGTCCGTGTCCTCCTGCCGCTCAGACGTAGCGGACCGTTTCGGACAGTTCCTTGCGCTGGCTGTGCGCCGGCAGAGGCACTCCCCCCTCCGCCGCATAGCCCAGGTCCAGGATCATCAGGACCTCTTCGTTGTCCGGCAGGCCGAACTCCTTCGCCACCGCCTCGGGATCGCAGAAATTGACCCAGCAGCTCTCCACCCCGCACGCTTTGGCTGCCAGCAGCATGTGGGTCGCCACAATGGTGGCATCCTCCACGCCGGAATCCCGCTTCCCTCCAGGATAGACAAAGACATGCTCCCGGTCAAAGGCCACAATCAGCACCGTGGGCGCTCCGTAGCGGCAGGGCGTCACCCGATCCACCCTGGCCAGCCCCTCTTCAGACTGCACCACATAGATCCTCTGCTCCTGCAGATTTTTCGCGGTGGGCGCCAGCCGTCCGGCGGTCAGGATGGCATCCAGCTGACTGCGCTCAATCTGCCGGGCGTCAAACTTCTTACAGGAATAGCGTTCTCTCACCAGATCAAAATAGTCCATGCGCTTACCTCCTGATCATCCTGTCATGCGGCAATTCCGGCATCTCCTGTCGGAAACAGCACTATCATATCACAGGATGAAAGAAATGGAAACTGTTTTTTCAGGCCAGTGCTTCCGCCCCCTCCCTGCCCTGACGCCGGCCCGGTCCGGCTGCGGCGGCTTCCCCTGCAGGGTGAAACGCCCGCAGGCCGGCGCCGGCCTGCGGGCTCTCTGCGCCGGCTCCGGCTCCGGTTCAGAGGGGGTACACCTTCGGCTCTTCCGTGGAGGAACAGACTGCGGCAGTGCCGTGCGCAAAGCGGAACACGGCCATCCGGTTGTCGTCCGCATGGCACGTCCTGCTCCGCACGGCCCCGTCGGCCTGCATCCGTCGGGTGTGCGCGGCAGAAAAAACGGGCGCGCTGCAGTTCAAATCACTGCGGCGCGCCCGTCTGGTTCGGTTCAGGTGATCTCCGGCTCCGGCAGCTGCACCTCCGGCATCAGCTCCTGGTCCATGATGGTGAGCATCTCCTCCATCTTCTCACACTCTGCGGGCGTGAACCGCTTCCGGATGCGCTCCATCACGGCCCGCAGGTAGTCGTTGCTGATGTTGTAGAAGTGCATATACTTCTCCGTCACCTTCAGGTGGTGCTCCCGCTTGTCGTGGGAGGACCGGACTTTCTCCACGTACCCCTTCCGGATCAGGCTGTTGATCTTGTAGGCCGCGTTGGAGGAAGAGATGCGCATGAAGGACGCAAACTCATTCACCGTGGGCGTCCCCAGGGCCATGATGGCCTCCATGGCGAAGGTCTCCACCGTGGTGAGGCTGGCCTCCCGGCTCTGGAACCGGGCAAAGATCTCCTGATAAAAATGCAATTTGAACTTTGTATACACCGCTTCAAACTTCTCTTCCAGCATGCTCCATACCCCCACATTTACGGCTGACCTTATTCTACCACAAAAAAACCGGGGCGGAACAGGTTTTTTACGTATTTTTGCTCAGGGCAAAGGTCATCTCCGCCGTCACGGCCTCCTGGCCGTCCACAGTGGCCCTGGCCTCGGCCACGGCCACGAACCCCTTCTGCCGGGTGATGGTGCACTCCAGCTCCAGCACGTCCCCGGGGGTCACCTGGCGGCGGAAGCGGGCGTTCTTGATGGCGCCCAGAAAGCCGATCTTCCCCCGGTGCTCCGGCAGGGACAGCACGGCCACGGCGCCCACCTGGGCCAGTGCCTCAACGATGAGCACCCCGGGCATCACAGGATACTGGGGGAAATGGCCCTGGAAAAAGGGCTCGTTGACGCTGACGCATTTGATGCCCTTGGCCCACTTCCCCTCTTCCCCGTCCACGATCCGGTCCACCAGGGCAAAGGGATAGCGGTGGGGCAGGATGGCGGCGATCTCATTGGCATTATACTGCATCATGGCTCAGCCCTCCCACCGCTTCAGCAGCACGCAGGCGTTGTGTCCGCCGAAGCCCAGGGAGTTGGACAGGGCGTACTCCACCCGGGCCGGACGGCCTGTGTTGGGGATGTAGTCCAGGTCGCAGGACGGGTCGGGCTCCCGATAGTTCAGGGTGGCGGGCAGGAAGCCGTCCTTCAGGGCCATGGCGGTGAAGATGGCCTCCACCGCGCCGGCGGCCCCCAGCATGTGGCCGGTCATGGACTTGGTGGAGCTCACGGCCAGCCGATCGGCGTGGGCTCCGAACACGGTCCTGATGGCGGCGGTCTCCCCGGAGTCGTTGAGCTGGGTGGAGGTGCCGTGGGCGTTGATGTAGCCCACCTGCTCCGGGGCCACCCCGGCGTCGGCCAGGGCCTGGGCCATGGCCCGGGCGCCCCCCTCTCCCCCGGGGGCGGGGGCGGTCATGTGGTAGGCATCGCAGGTCACCCCGTAGCCCACCACCTCGGCGTACACCCTGGCTCCCCGCTTCCTGGCGTGCTCATACTCCTCCAGCAGCAGCACGCCGGCGCCCTCGCCCATGACGAAGCCGCTGCGGCGCGCGTCAAAGGGCACGCTGGCGCAGGCGGGGTCGTCCCCCACATGGAGGGCCCGCATGGAGGTGAAGCCGCCGATGGACAGCGGCGTGATGGCGGACTCGGCGCCGCCGCACAGCATCACGTCGCCGTAGCCGTCCCGGATGTACCGGAAGGCGTCCCCCACCGCGTTAGTGCCCCCAGCGCAGGCGGTCACCGGACAGGTGCACATGCCCTGGAAGCCGAAGGCGATGGCGATGAGCCCTGCCCCCATGTTGGCAATGGTCATGGGGATGTAGTAGGGGTTGGCCCGGTCATAGCCCTTCTCGGCGCAGCGGGCCTGCTCCTTCTCCGCCATGCCGATGCCCCCGATGCCGCTGGACAGGATGACGCCGCAGCGGGTGCGGTCCAGCTTCTCCAGCTCCACTCCGCTGTCCGCCACCGCCTCCTGGGCAGCGGCCATGCCCAGCTGGGCGTAGCGGCTCATGTGGCGGTGGTCCCGGCCGGCCAGCACTTCCTTCGGATCCCAGTCCTTCACTTCGGCGGCCAGGTGCACCTTCTGGGCGGCGCTGTCGTATTGGGTGATTGGGCCGATGCCGCACACCCCTTCCCGCACCGCCTGCCAGGCCTGGGACAAACTGTTCCCCACGGGGTTGACCGTGCCCATGCCGGTGATCACCACTCTGCGTTTTTCCATATCGATCGTCCTCCTCTCACATACCCATGCCGCCGTCCACCTGCAGCACCTGGCCGGTGATGTAGGCGGCCGCGTCGCTGGCCAGGAAGGCCACCGCTTTTGCCACGTCCTCCGGCCGGCCGGCCCGGCTCAGGGGAATGGCGCCCAGCATGGCCTGCTGGGCGCTCTCCGCCATGGCGGCGGTCATGTCCGTCTGGATGTATCCCGGGGCCACCGCGTTGACGGTGATGCCCCGGCTGCCCAGCTCCTTGGCCAGGGACTTGGTCATGCCGATGACGCCGCCCTTGCTGGCGCAGTAGTTGATCTGGCCCGGGTTGCCCCGCAGGGCCACCACAGAACTCAGATTGACGATGCGGCCGTACCGGGCCTTCATCATGGGCCGGGCCGCTGCCTTCATGCACAGGAAGGCCCCCTTCAGATTGGTCTCGATGACCGCATCGAAGTCCTCCTCCTTCAGGGTCATGGCCAGGCCGTCCCGGGTGATGCCGGCGTTGTTCACCAGGATGTGAACGCCGCCCAGCTCCTTCACCGCGGTGTCCACCAGGGCCTTCACCGCCTCCGGGTCGGCCACGCTGCCCTGCACGGCCAGGGCCCGGACGCCCAGAGCCCGGAGCTGGGCCAGGGTATCCTCCGCCGCGGCGGTGTTGCCCGCATAGGAGAACACAAGGTCGGCGCCCTGCCGGGCCAGCTCCAGGCAGATGGCCCGGCCGATACCCCGGCTGCCTCCGGTGACGATGGCGATTTTTCCCTCCATACTCATGGCGTTACACTCCTTTCAGGGCGGCGCATACCGCCTCCACGTCGGCGCAGGTCTCCACCCCGCAGGTCCGGATCCCCGGGGCGGTCTTGCGCACAAAGCCGGACAGGGCCTTCCCCGGTCCGATCTCCACGATGGTGTCCACCCCCAGCTCTTCCAGCCGGCGGATGGTGTCCTCCATATAAACCGGGGACTGGACCTGCCGCTCCAGCAGGGCGGGGATGGTGTCCTCCGGCCCCATCTCCCGGCCCAGGCAGTTGAACAGCACGGGGATGCGCAGTTCCCCAAAGGGCTCGGTCCGGAACCGCTCTGCCAGGGCGGCCCCGGCGGGGGCCATCAGGGAGGTGTGGAAGGGGCCGCTCACCTTCAGGGGCAGGCAGCGCCGGGCCCCGGCCTCTCTGGCCAGGGCGGCGGCCCGGTCCACGGCGGCCTGGTCGCCGCCGATCACCAGCTGGCCGGGGCAGTTGAAGTTGGCGATCTCCGCCACCCCCAGCCCCTCTTCCCGGGCCCGGCGGCACGCATCCTGCAGCTTCTCCCGGTCCAGGTTCAGCACGGCGGTCATGCCGCAGGGGCGGCCTGCCGCCGCCTCTGTCATGGTCTTCCCCCGGAAGGCCACCAGGGAGACGGCCTGCTCCGGCGTGAACACCCCGGCGCAGGCCAGGGCGGAGTACTCCCCCAGGGACAGGCCGGCGGCATAGTCCGGCGCAATGCCCAGCCCGGCCAGCACCGCGGTGAGGCCGCAGGCGAAGGCCACCATACAGGGCTGGGTGTACCGGGTCTCATTCAGCACGCCGTCGGGGTCGGAGAACATGGCGGCTTTCAGGTCGAAGTCCACCCGGGCGGCGTCCACCACGGCGCGAAACTCCGGGTACTTCTCATAGAGGTCTGCCCCCATGCCCGGGTGCTGGGTGCCCTGCCCGGCGTATAAAAAGGCCAGTTTCATCGGCTCAGCTCCTTCCGCACCTGCTCACAGCCGGCCATCAGCTCCTCAAAGATCTGCCGCAGGGGGCGGATCTCGTGGACCATGCCGGCCACCTGGCCGGCCATGAGGCTGCCGGTGTCGGTGTCCCCGTCGAAGACGGCCCGGCGCAGGGAGCCCAGGGTGAGCTTCTCCAGCTCGGCCAGGGGCAGGTTGTCCTTCTCCATGCGCAGGTACTCCCGGGCCATCTTGTTCTTCAGCACCCGCACCGGGGCGCCCCCGGAGCGGCCGGTGACCACGGTGTCGTTGGGCCCGGCCTTCACCACGGCCTGCTTGTAGTTGTCATGGATGGGGCACTCCGCGCTGGCCAGCAGGCAGGTGCCCACCTGGACGCCGCAGGCCCCCAGGGCGAAGGCGGCGGCCATCTGCCGGCCGTCGGCAATGCCTCCGGCGGCGACGACGGGCACATCCACCGCGTCCGCCACCTGGGGCACCAGGGCCATGGTGGTCATCTCCCCCACGTGGCCCCCGGACTCGGTGCCCTCGGCGATGAAACCGTCCACCCCGTAGCGCTCCAGCCGCTTGGCCAGGATGGGGGCGGCCACCACGGGGAAGACCTTGATGCCCGCCTCTTTC
>CALWXG010000053.1 GCA_944385435.1 uncultured Oscillospiraceae bacterium | reverse complement strand
AACCTGCTGGGCGAGCGGGACAAGGGCTTCAAGATCGCCATGATGACCCTGGACGGCGGCCGCATCGGCATCGCCGCTCAGTCTCTGGGCATCGCCCAGGGCTGCATTGACCAGACCATCCCCTACATCCAGCAGCGCATCCAGTTTGGCAAGCGGATCAGCCAGTTCCAGAACACCCAGTTCCAGATGGCCGATCTGCAGACCAAGGTGGACGCTGCCCGGCTGATGGTCTACCGCGCCGCCCAGGCCAAGCAGGACGGCGAACCCTACAGCCACCTGGCCGCCATGGCCAAGCTCTTTGCCTCCGATGTGGCCAACCAGGTCACCCGTGAGTGCGTACAGCTGGTGGGCGGCTACGGATACAGCCGCGAGTATCCCTTCGAGCGTATGATGCGCGATGCCAAGATCACCGAGATCTACGAGGGCACCAGCGAAGTCCAGCGTATGGTCATCTCCGGCTGGATGGGCGTGAAGTAATCTCCCTGCGCGGTTCCAGCCGGCCCGGGGTCTTATCCGGGAAGGTTTTCCAGTTGCCAGTGAGGCGTGGGCGGCTTTCCAAGCCGTCCACGCCTTTTTGGCCCAGGCGGACTCCGTCTTTGACAGGCCGCGGAACTTGTCGCGCTTCACGCCTTGCCTTTTTGCCTCACAGATGATATAATTCTTGAAAAAAATGGTGATCTGCAACGGTTCATCCACCGTTGTCCCTGGGAAGGAGGTCACACCCTGGTGAAAGAAGATCGGGCTTACGAAAAGGTCCTGGAGTACATCAAAACGGAAGTCCGCCGTGGCAATCTGAAGCGGGGCGAGCGGCTTCCGCCGGAGCGGGAACTGGCGGAACAGCTGAACGTCAGCCGGAACTCTGTGCGGGAGGCGGTGCGCACCCTGGGCCTGATGGGGTTCATCTCCAGCGTCCAGGGGGCCGGGAATTATATCTCCTGCGACCTGGAGCGCAACCTGGGCGCCAGCTTCGAGCTGATGATGCTGCTGGGCGAGACCAACTACCTGCAGGTCAGCCAGCTGCGCCGCGGCCTGGAGAGCGAGACGGCCCGGCTGGCCGCCAACCGCATTCTCCCGGGCCAGCTGGAAAAGCTCCGCAGCCTGGCCCAGAAGATGTGCGAGGAACCCGACCCGGGAAAAGGGGCCCTGCTGGACCAGCAGTTCCATGTGGTGCTGTGCGAGGCCTCCGGCAACCTGCTGCTGCGCTCCCTGTTCCGGGCCATGCTCTCCACCGTCAACCGCTTCATCAGCACCATGTATGTGCGCATCGTGGCGGAGGAGCACAAGGCCCAGCAGCTCCACGACGCCCACATGGACATTGTCCGCGCCCTGGAGGCAGGGGATGAAAACGCCGCAATCCAGGGAATCTGGCGTCACTTTCAGGTGGTGGAGGCCGCCATCGAGTCCTCCCTCTGACCGTCCTTCCCCCCTGCCCTTTCCCCATGCTGCCAGCGCCCCGCAGAAGGTCCGGCCTTCTGCGGGGCGTTTTTGCTGCGCTGCGGGACTCTTTGCAGAAGTTTACAGGATGGCAACGCGGGACCGGCTCTCTCCGGCACGCTTTGGGCAAAGTTCCTCTGTACAGTTCCCATGGCTTGTGATATGATGGGGGGCAAGTTCACGCTCTACAGTCCGTAAACAGCCCATTTTCCTGCGCTGCGGATAACGGTTCAAACGCTATATTATAAGGAGTTCCATATGATTACTGTATCCGACCTGTCCCTGAATTACAGCGGCCAGCCCCTGTTCTCCCATGTGGACCTGCAGTTCACCCGGGGCAACTGCTACGGCATCATCGGCGCCAACGGCGCCGGCAAGTCCACCTTCCTGAAGATCCTCTCCGGCCAGCTGGAGCCCACCAGCGGGGAGGTGTCCATCCTGCCCAACGTGCGCATGTCCGTGCTGAAGCAGGACCAGAACGCCTATGACGCCTACAACGTCATGGACACCGTCATCATGGGCAACCAGAAACTGTACGACATCGGCCACGAGATGAATGCCCTCTACGAGAAGGAGGACTTCACCGACGAGGACGGCCTGCGGGCGGCGGACCTCCAGGCGGAGTATGCCGAGATGGGGGGCTATGAGGCGGAGAGCGACGCCTCCCGCATCCTCCAGGGCCTGGGGGTGGGCACCGAGTACCACTACAACGACATGGCCACCCTGGATGCCCGGCTGAAGGTGAAGGTACTGCTGGCCCAGGCGCTGTTCGGCAACCCGGACATCCTGCTGCTGGACGAGCCCACCAACAACCTGGACATCGCCGCGGTGGAGTGGCTCAATGACTTTTTGCTGGACTACGACGGCACCGTCATCGTGGTGTCCCACGACCGGCACTTCCTCAACACCGTATGCACCCACATCGTGGACATCGACTACAACAAGATCAAGATGTACGTGGGCAACTACGACTTCTGGTACGAGTCCTCCCAGCTGGTGCAGAACCTGATCAAACAGCAGAACAAGCGCAACGAGGAAAAGATCAAGGAGCTGCAGGAGTTCATCTCCCGCTTCTCCGCCAACAAGTCCAAGTCCAAGCAGGCCACCGCCCGGCGCAAGCTGCTGGACAAGCTGACGGTGGAGGAGCTGCCCGCCTCCTCCCGCCGCTACCCCTGGGTGGGCTTCTCCCCCGACCGGGAGGTGGGCAAGGACATCCTGTTCGTCACCGACGTATCCAAGACGGTGGACGGGGTGAAGCTGCTGGACAAGGTGTCCTTCATCGTGGGCCACGGGGACAAGATCGCCTTTGTGGGGGAGAACGAAAACGCCCACACCGCCCTGTTCAAGATCCTCACCGGCGAGTGGGAGCCCGACGAGGGCAGCGTGAAGTGGGGCCAGACCGCCACCTTCTCCTACTTCCCCAAGGACAACTCCCCCTTCTTCCACGACTGCGACCTGAACATCCTGGACTGGATGCGCCAGTTCTCCGAGGACCAGCACGAGAGTTACCTGCGGGGCTTCCTGGGGCGGATGCTCTTCTCCGGGGATGACATTTTCAAGCCGGTGAAGGTGCTCTCCGGCGGGGAAAAGGTGCGGTGCATGCTCTCCCGGATGATGCTGTCCGGGGCCAATGTGCTGCTGCTGGACCAGCCCACCAACCACCTGGATCTGGAGTCCATCACCGCGGTGAACCGCGGCCTGGAGGCCGTCAAATGCAACGTGCTGGTGTCCTCCCACGACCACCAGCTGGTGCAGACGGTGGCCAACCGGATTTTTGACTTCACTCCCGAGGGCAAGCTCATCGATCGCCGCTGCACCTATGAGGAGTATCTGGAGACACAACTGGCCAAAGGCTGACCGGTTTGAACGCCCCTGTGAGAAAGGAGGCCCCCATGCGCCGCGTGCCCTGTTCCCTGCGCCGGTTCCGGCAGCAGAGCCGGATCTATTTTTCCCGCCTGCGTCCTTCCATTCTGTCGGACAATCTCACCATGCTCCGGCGTAGTTTTCTTGCGTTCCCCCTGTTTTTGGCTGCCTACGGCGCGGTCATGCTTCCTTTCATGCACAACCCCACCCTCAACAGTTGCTATCTCTTTTTTGCGGCCCTGGATCTGCCCCTGCTGCTGTTTACCTGGCGGTACGGGCGAACCCGCCCCGCCTCCTACCGGATGGTTCAGGGGCTGTCCCACCTGGCAATCTGGATGCTGCTGGGATTCATCATCTCCCTCAGCATCTTACCGTTTCCCGACCGCCCCGGCATTTTCTATCCCCTGACCTACATCTGTGTCACGGTGCTCTTTGACCTGCCCTACGGTCAGCTCACCCTCTCCCTCACCCTGGTCAACCTTCTCTACCTGATTCTCGCCCTGCGCTTCAAGGCCTCCCACGTGGCAGTCTACGATGTCACTGGCGCGGTCACCGCCTGGCTGCTGGGCTTTTTCATCCAGTTCTGTGTCACCGACCTGCGCTTCAAAAACGGCATCGCCCGGCTGGAACTGGAGCATCTGGGGCATACGGACCAGCTCACCGGCCTGTATAACCGCCGAATTCTGGACCAGGAGGCCGCTTCCCGGCTGGAGCAGTGCCGGCAGGACGGACAGCCTGCGGCAGCCCTGATGATGGACGTGGATCACTTCAAGTCCTACAACGATACCTTCGGCCACCCGGCAGGAGACGAATGCCTGCGTCAGGTGGCCCAGGTTATCCAGTCCCAGGTCCTGCCCATGGACGGTCTGGCCATCCGCTTCGGCGGTGAGGAGTTTCTGCTGCTCCTCTTCCGCTGCTCCCTCCAGCAGGCCGGGCAACTGGCGGATCAGCTGCTGAAGCAGGTGCAGGACCTGGCCACCCCCGTTCCCGGCGGCGGAACCCTCACCCTGAGCATCGGCGGTTCCACGGCAGTTCCCGGGGCCCGGACTTCCCTCCCTGAGCTCATCTCCCGGGCAGATGCCGCTCTGTACCGGGCCAAACAGGCCGGGCGGGGCTGCGTTGTATTCTGGCAGAGGGGGGCGAATCCTCATGAGTGAACCCTTTCGGCTGCTGCTGATCCTGTTTGGGGTGATGAGCCTGCTGGCCCTTGTCCTCTTCGGCTGGGATAAACTCATGGCCAAACTGGACCGGCCCCGCATTCCCGAGGCCGCCCTGTGGGGCCTGGCCATCCTGGGCGGGGGCGTGGGGGCTTTTCTGGGTATGCGGCTGTTTCACCACAAGACCCGAAAAGGCTTCTTCCACATCGGCCTGCCGCTGCTGGCCCTGCTCCAGATTGCGCTGCTGATCTGGGCGCAGCTTTCCTGTATTTGACTTTTATCTGCACCGGTCCGGGTTTCCCGGGCCGGTGTTTCTGTGAAATCCATCAGCTTTTTCACCAATTCTCTGTTTTTATAGGAAAAGCCTGTTGACAAGGAAATTCAAAAGCGTTACAATGAGTTACAAATCGGTTACAAGTTTTCAAGGAGGCACTTATGGCTGAACAAAAAGGCGGCCTGACCTATAAAGGACATCCCCTTCGCCGGAAAGGCAATCTCATTTACTACGGCTCCATGGCCGACAAATACATTATCATGATTCAGGTAATGAACACGGAAAAGGACGGCGATCTGGAGCTGGCCAACAAGGTTCATCTCCAGCTCCAGCTCACGGATCCGGATCTGAAGAGCCGGGACCGGGTGGTGAAGAAGAGCGATCTTCCCGATCTGTTTTCCGCCATCGACATGGGCTCCATCTGGCTGATGCGGGCACTCTCCGGCAAATAAATCCGTTTTCTGAACTCACAATTGACCGGGCAGACTTCGGTCTGCATACCAAAGAACGTGAAACGATTGGAGGACACGTCCCATGAGCCCAAAACGCAACCTGGTCAAGGCCGTTGTGGCCGCCGGCCTGACCGTGGCCCTGACTTCCGGCATTGCTCTGGCATCCATCGGAACCGGCACAGTCACCGCTTCATCCCTGCGTCTGCGCAGCGAAGCCACCATTCAATCCGCCACTCTGGCCTATGCCCCCAAGAGCAGCCAGGTCTCCATCCTGGAGTCCGTCTCCAACGGGTGGTATAAGGTTACATACAACGGCGTGGAAGGCTATATGTCCGGCGACTGGCTGGACGTGGAACTGACCGGCGACGACGCCGAGCAGGAGGCCGCTGAACTCAAGCAGGCCGTTGTCACCGACGGTCCTCTGAACGTCCGTTCCGGCGCCGGCACTTCCTTTGACCGGGTGGGCACCCTGAACAAGGGCGACCTGGTTTCCATCACCGACGAGAGCGTGGAGGGTTGGTACGGCATCCTGTACGGCGACGTATCCGGCTATGTCTCCGCTGACTACCTCTCTTTGGAGGTTGCCACCGGCGCGGCTTCCACCGATGAGGCTCCCGCTGAAGAGACGGTTTCCTCCCGGGAGGCAATTGTCACCGCCGACGTGCTGAACGTTCGCTCCGGCGCGGGCACCTCCTACGAGCGGGTAGGCGTCCTGAAGGAGGGCGACCTCGTCACTGTCACCGATGAGAGCATCTCCGGCTGGTACGGCATCACCTCCGGCAATGTGTCCGGCTACGCCAGTGCGGACTATCTCTCCTTTGACGTTGCGGCAGTCCAGGAGTCCCTGGCGGCCACCGCCGAGCCCAAGGAGGGCATGGTCACCACCAGTGTGCTGAATGTACGCTCCGGCGCCGGCACCTCCTATGCGCGGGTGGGCACCCTGAGCCAGGGCGCTTCCGTCACCATCACCGATGAGAGTGTCTCCGGCTGGTACGGCATCACCTCCGGCGATCTGTCCGGTTATGTGTCCGCTGATTACATCGCCATTCTGGACGGCAGCTCCACCAGCAGCTCTGTGGGCGCTGCGGCCGCTTCCCTGGCCGCTTCCCTGGTGGGCAAGCCCTATGTGTACGGCGCATCCGGCCCCAACGGGTTCGACTGCTCCGGCCTGATGTATTACATCTACAAGCAGCTGGGATATTCCATTGCCCGCGGCTCTTCCAGCCAGTATTATCAGAGCGGATATTTCGTCTCCACAGACGCTCTTCAGCCCGGCGATCTGGTGTTCTTCTTTGATCCCCGGTATGACAGCTCCGGCGGTACGCTCCCCACCACTCACGTGGGTATGTACGTCGGCAACAATCAGTTCATCCACGCCGCCACCACGTCCTACCGTGTGCAGTACGACACTCTGTTCGGCGGTTACTACGGTCCCTATGTGGTGGGCGCCAAGCGCATTGGCTGAGCATTGTACATCAACCCCCGGCTGTCTCGGCAGCTGGGGGTTTCTTTTGAGACCACGTAAAATTTTCATTCTCCCCTTTACATTTTGACTTTTGTAAGCTAAAATATAGATTATCCAAATCGGGGGGTGCCCGCAATGAGCGACATGGATTATACACGCAGATTCAGCGTTAATTTTGATAGAAGTGATGAGATCAAAACCATCCTGACCTCGGTCTACAATTCTCTGCAGGAAAAAGGGTACAATCCCATCAACCAGATTGTAGGCTACATTCTCAGTGAGGATCCCACTTATATCACCAATCACAACAATGCCCGCACCCTGATCCGCAAGCTGGATCGGGATGAGTTGCTACAGGAACTGTTGAAAAGCTATCTGTCCGATTGATTGACTCAGAAGGGCGTACCGCATTGCGGTGCGCCCTTTTTCTGACTCTGGGCCGATCACCAGATCTCCGGTGTGAAGGGGGAGTTTTCCATCAAGCGTCTGGCCGTTCTGTTCTTATCCATACTTCTGCTGATCTACTCCGGCTGCTCTCCTCAGCATCCCGATTCCAGCCGCAAACCGGCGCCGGGCTGCGCTGAGCTCGCCTCGGCGGTTCTGGCCGCGTGCGGCCGGGAAACATCCGGGGTCCAGGATCTGGCCCATCGGCTGGACAGCGGCGGCCTGTCCGCCTATCTCACCGGCTTCTACGGCCTGTCCGAAGGAGACTGGGATGACTGTGCAGTCTACCTCTCCGCATCCTCTGCCGAGGCCTTTGAGATTGCCATTCTCCGCCTGACCGGCCAGGCGGACCCCCAGGCAGTTCTGGACGGGCTGGAGGCCTACCGCATCCGCCGGCAGGGTGATTTCACCGGCTATGCCCCGGAGCAGGCCGCCCTTGTGGAAAACGGCTGTGCCGTGCTGTCTGCGGGGGAAGAGTATGCGGCGCTTCTCATCTGCGAAGACAGCGCTGCTGCCCGGGATGCCTTTTACACCGCCTTGGAGCAGAACACACCGGCCACGCCCTCCCCGGCCCCTTCCTCTGTTCCCGTCTACTCCGGCCGGATTCCCTATGCGGACCCGGGCATTGATGACATGTCCATTTACGACACCTCCGCCATTCTGGCCGCCTGGGAGAGCGGAGACACCTCCTCCCTCTCCGATTACGACCGGACCATCTACCTGCGGGCGGAGGAAGTGCTGACCCAGGTGCTTTCAGACTCCATGGATGCGCTGGAGCGGGAAGCTGTCATCTACCACTGGCTCACCTCCAATGTGTCCTATGATCAGGACCATTACAGCCTGTTCCAAACCGTCTCCCGGGACTCCTACACCCCCTACAATCCGCTGACCGAGGGCAAGGGGGTGTGCCTTGGCTTCGCCACCACCTTCCAACTGCTCATGGACATGGCGGAAGTGGAGTGCATCACCGTGGTGGGGGCGGCCTTTGAATGCCGGGAGGACCACGCCTGGAACATGGTGCGGCTGGACGGCGCCTGGTACTGCGTGGACCCCACCTGGGACACCGGCAACACGGTCTGGCGCTATTTCAACGTCACCAGCGACTACATGGCCCAGACGGATCACCAGTGGGACTACGCCAGCGTTCCGGAGGCCACGGGCCCCTGACCGGTCTCCCGGAATTCCCTGCTCCACCCGAAACGATGCAGATCCAAACCTGGTTTTGGATCTGCATTTTTCTGTTAGGTTTGCCCCCGAATGTTGTGTATCAGGGTGAAGAGAGGTGAAGGACATGGAGGACCACGAAATCGTCGCCCTGTACTGGGCCAGGGACGAGGGTGCCATCCCCGCCACAGCGGAAAAATACGGCGGCTACTGCACCTGCGTCGCCCGGAACATCCTGGAGGACGCCCGGGATGCGGAGGAATGCGTCAACGACACCTGGCTGGCGGCCTGGAACGCCATGCCGCCCCACCGGCCCGCCCGCCTGTCCACATTTTTGGGCAAACTCACCCGAAACCTGGCTTTCAACCGCCGGAAGGCCCGGCGGGCAGACAAGCGGGGCGGCGGACAGCTGCCTCTGGTACTGGACGAACTGGGCGAGTGCGTGTCCGGCCGGGACAGTGTGGAGGACGCGGTGGACCGGAAGGAACTGGCTGCCGCCATCGACCAGTTCCTGTCCGACCTGCCGGCGCACAGCCGGGCCCTGTTCGTGCGCCGGTACTGGCACTGCGACAGCATCGCCGCCATCGCCGCCCGGTACCGCATCACCCAGGGCAGCGCTGCCATGGACCTGAGCCGCACCCGAAAAAAAGCTGCGTGCCTACCTCACAGAAAGGGGATTTGACCTATGACCAAGGAAGCCTTATTTGAAGTGCTCAACGATCTGGACGACGCCCACATCGCCCAGGTGGAGGCCGTGCCGGTCCGGAAGCACCATTGGAAGATCTGGGTTGGGCTGGCTGCCTGCGCCACCGCCGTGCTGGCCATGTGTCTCACGCTCCCCGCCCTGCGCACCGACCCCGCCCCCTCTGCCCATCAGGACCCCGCCCCCGCAGCCACGCAGACCCCGTCCGCTGCTCAGACCCCAGACGCCATCCATCTGGATATGGGCGACATTCACATCAACGAACTGTCTGAACTCACCGCCGCAGCCCCCCTCTGGTACGACCCGGAGCTCTATGACCAGGTCTGGTGGGATCAGGAGGATCTTCTCTCCTACTTCGGCCGGAATCTGACACCGGCCTACCTCCCGGAGGGCATCTCGCCCGCCCCCTGGAACGATCAGGCACAGGTAGTGGTGGACAAAGACTCAGCCGCCCTTGTCCAAGACCGGGTGGTGCTGCACTTTTACCACGCATATGACCAGCAGGGCAATCCTCAGCTGACCGAAGATGTCCCCGCACGCAAAGGCTTCTCCCTGTCCGCCTCCCGCCTCGGCTTCATCGGGGACTGCCTCTATGTGCGGCCGGAAGATGAAGCGCAGGTCTCCTGCATTGGGGAGACTGAGGTCATCTTCGGGTATCGCTCCATGCCCTACGGCCCCTATGACCCCGACACCCACGCCCCAGCCGGGTACTACGATCTCTGTGTGGCGGAGTTCACCTCAGGGGGAATCCGCTATCAGATTGTGATGGAGCAGATGGCGCCGGAGGAACTGGTAACGGTCACCGCCTCCCTTCTGTGGGGGACGGATGAGATTGTGCTGGACTTCTGAGCAGAGCTTCCTGCAAAACACGCAGGGCGCTCCCCGATGGGAGCGCCCTGCGTGTTTTACGTTCAATCCTTCATCAGCAGGTACATGACCGCCTTCTGGGCGTGGAGGCGGTTCTCCGCCTCCTCGAAGATCTCATCTGCGTGGGCCTCGAATACCTCGGCAGAGATCTCTTCCCCCCGGTGGGCGGGCAGACAGTGCTGCACCATGCACCCGGGCTTGGCGTGCTTGAGCAGCTCACTGTCCACACAGTAGCCGGCAAACGCCTTGGCCCGCTGCTGCCGCTCCTCCTCCTGGCCCATGGAGGCCCACACGTCGGTGACCACCACGTCCGCGTCTTTGACGGCCTGTGCCGGGGTGCGCACCAGTTCAAACCGGGATCCGGTCACGCTGGCGGCGAAGTCCAGCACCTGCTGGTCCGGATCATAGCCCTCCGGGCAGGCCACTGAAACATCCATCCCGCACTTCAGGCCGCCCACGATGAGGGAGTTGGCCATATTGTTGCCGTCTCCCACGAAAGCCAGCTTCAGCCCCTCCAGCCGGGTCAGCCTTTCCCGCACAGTCATCAGGTCTGCCAGCACCTGACAGGGGTGGCAGAAGTCCGTCAGACCGTTGATGACGGGGATGGAGGCATGCCGGGCCAGCGCCTCCACCTCTTTCTGGGCGAAGGTTCGGATCATGATGCCGTCACAGTACCGGGAGAGCACCCGGGCGGTGTCCTCCACCGGCTCTCCCCGGCCGATCTGGCTCTCCTTGCCGGACAGGAACAGGGCATGCCCGCCCAGCTGGTACATTCCCACTTCAAAGGACACCCGGGTGCGGGTGGAATTCTTTTCAAAGATCATGGCCAGGGTCTTCCCCTCCAGATAGCTGTGGGGGATGTGGTGTTTCTGGCTGTACTTCATCTGGTCGGCCATGTCCAGGATCTCATGGATGTCCTGCGTGGACAGGTCCAGCAGTTTTAACAAATCTTTCTGCATACTTCAAACCCTCCATATCAGAGTGAAGCGCACAGCGCGCAGCTTGGGGCTGCCGCCCCTCTTCACGCCTCTGGACCTCACCCTTCACTTTTCACGTTTCACTCCCGTCAGGACAGCTCATCTTTCAGAATGGCCAGGCCCTTGTCCATCTCCTCCCGGGTGATGGTCAGCGGCGGCAGCAGCCGCAGCCCGGCTCCGGCCGTCAGGCACAGCAGTCCGGCCTGATTGAGCCGGGCACACAGTTCCTTGTTGGAGAAGTCCTCCGACACCTCCACACCGATCATCAGCCCCATGCCCCGGGTCTTTCCCAGGCAGGGCAGATCCAGCTCCTCGATCCGGCCGCGGAGATAGTCGCCCTTTTCCCGCACATCCGCAATGGTCTGCTCATCCAGGATCTCCAGCACTGCCAGGGCGGCCGCGGCGCACACCGGGTTGCCGCCGAAAGTGGTGGCATGGGTGCCTGGGGTGAGCACCCCCCGGCATTTCTCATTGGTGAGGATACCGCTCATGGGCAGGCCGCCGGCAATGCCTTTGGCAAAGGAGACCACGTCCGGGGTGATGCCGTACTGCTGGAAGCAGAACAGGGAGCCGGTCCGGCCCACGCCGGTCTGCACCTCGTCCACCAGCAGCAGCCAGTCCCGGTCCTCACACAACTGAGCCAGCTCCTGAACATAGTCCTTGTCCAGGGGGAGCACGCCGCCCTCGCCCTGCACCAGCTCCACCAGCACGGCGCACACGTCATGGCCGGACACGTCCTGAAGGCTGTTCAGGTCATTGGCGTCAGCATAACGGAACCCCTCGGTAAAGGGGAAAAAGTAGTTGTGGAACACCTCCTGGCCGGTGGCCGCCAGGGTGGTAATGGTACGGCCGTGGAAGGAATTGCGCAGGGTGAGCACCGTCCCCCTCCCCTCGCCGTACCGGTCAAAGGAGTACTTCCGGGCCAGCTTGATCATCCCCTCGTTGGCCTCCCCGCCGCCGCTGGCGAAAAAGGCGGCCGCCATCCCGGAGCGGGTGCACAGCTGCTGGGCCAGACGGATGTAGGGCTCGGAGTAATAGAGGTTGGAGATGTGGCCCAGCTTTGCCGCCTGGGCTGCGATGGCCGCCTGCCATTTGGGATTTGCGGTACCCACCGAAAGCACCCCAATGCCCGAGGCGAAGTCGATGTACTCCTTCCCCTCCACATCATAGAGGGTGGCCCCGCGGCCGTGGTCGATGGCAATGGGGTTGCGTCCATAGGTCTGAAGCACGTATTGGCTGTCCAGTTCCTTCAATTCCTGAAAGGTCATAGCCGTTCCTCCCCTCACAGTGTCAGCATGGTGCCGATGCCCTCGTCACTGAGCAATTCAATCAAAATGGAGTGGGGAATCCTCCCGTCCAGAATCACGGCGGAGTGGACGCCGGAGCGCACCGACTCCACGGCACAGTCGATTTTGGGAATCATCCCGCCCTGTATCACCCCGTCTTTGATCAGACCGGGGATCTCCGAGGCCCGCACTGCGGGAAGCAGGGTCTGTTCGTCGTGGGGATCGGTGAGCAGTCCCCGCACATCGGTGAGCAGCAGCAGCTTCTCCGCCTTCAGCGCCACCGCCAGCTTGGCCGCGGCGGTGTCCGCGTTCACGTTGTAGGCACGGCTGCCGTCCGTCCCCTGCGCCACGGTGGCCACCACCGGCAGATAGCCGTTGGACAGGCAGTCCAGCACAGGCTGGGGATTCACCGCGTCCACCTGGCCCACCAGGCCGTACTTCTCGTCCAGCCGGGTGGCCTGGAACAGCCCGTCGTCCAGTCCGCACAGGCCCACAGCCCGGCCGCCCTTGCGGTTGATCAGCCCCACCAGATCCTTGTTCACCTTCCCGCACAGCACCTGCTGCACGATGTCCATGGTCTCCTCGTCGGTGTAGCGCAGCCCGTCCACAAACCGGGACTCCTTGCCGATTTTGCCCAGCATCTCGCTGATCTCCGGTCCTCCCCCATGGACCACCACCACGTGGATGCCCACCAGGGAGAGCAACACGATATCCGAGATCACCGCCTGGCGCAATTCCTCCGAGATCATGGCGTTGCCGCCGTATTTTACCACCATCGTCTTCCCGTTATATTTCTGAATATAAGGCAGGGCCTCGGCCAGTACCTGGGCCCGGTCCGTCATGCTGAAGGGCATGGCTCCCTCCTCCTTCACTCGATCCAATCTGTTTTCAGCCGCTTGCAAGGCCGCTCAAAGACGGGGCCCCAGCAGGCCGGCAAGCCCGCTGGGGAGGAAGCTCAGGATCTGTAATCCCCGTTGATCTTGACATACTCATAGGTCAGATCGCAGCCCCAACAGGTGGCCTCGTGGTCGCCCTCGTTCAGGCACACATCAATGACCACCTCGTTCTGGCTGAGGATCTTTTTGGCCATCTCCTCATCAAAGGCCAGGCCGGTACCCTTTTCACACACCAGGATCTCACCGGCCAGGGAGGAGAAGCGCACATCCACGTACTCCGGCCGGAAGGGGGCCTTGGAGTAGCCCATGGCGCACAGCACCCGGCCCCAGTTGGCGTCGGCGCCGAACATGGCGGCTTTCACCAGGGAGGAACTCACCACCGCCTTGGCCAGGCGCTCGGCGCTCTCCTCGCTGCGGGCCGCGCGGACGATGCAGGTCACCAGCTTGGAGGCTCCCTCGCCGTCGGCGGCAATGGAGCGGGCCATCTGCCGGCAAACCTGATGCAGCGCCTTGCAGAAGACGTTGAAGTCGTCGTCCTTCCACTCAATCTGGGCGTTGCCCGCCATGCCGTTGGCCAGCACGATACACATGTCGTTGGTGGAGGTGTCCCCGTCCACCGTAACCCGGTTGAAGGTGCGGGGCACAATCTCGTGGAGGGCATCGGCCAGCAGGTCGGGGGTGATGGCGCAGTCGGTGGTAATAAAGCACAGCATGGTGCCCATATTGGGGTGGATCATGCCAGAACCCTTGGCGATGGCTCCGATCTTCACCGGCTGGCCGCCGATGGTGCAGGCCACCGCGGTCTCCTTCTTCACCGTGTCCGTGGTCATGATGGCGGTGGCTGCGGCGTCCGAGCCCTGGTCGCTCAGGGCAGATACCAGACCGGGCATTCCCTTCTCGATGGCTTTGATGTTCAGAGTCTGGCCGATGACGCCGGTGGAGGCCACGGCAAAGTCCTGCTTCTTCAGACCGGTGGCCTGAGCAGCCAGCTCACACATGGTCTCCGCATTCTCATGGCTCATGGGAGCGCAGGCGTTGGCGTTGCCGGAGTTGGCCACGATCCCCCGGCATACCCCGTCCTCCAGATGGCCCATGGTCACATAGAGGGGCGCCGCCTTGACCCGGTTGAGAGTGTACACCGCCGCGGCGGAGCACTCGCAGTCGGACAGGATCATGGCCAGGTCGTTCTTGCCCCTGGCGCTGGGCAGCACAGTCTGGGGCGCATCGGCAGGAGCGCCCTCCTTCACGCCGCAGTAGACGCCCGCGGCCCGGAACCCTTTGGGGGCGCACACGCCGCCCGGAATCTCTCTCAGCATATTGATCTACCTCATTTCTATTGCGAGTGGAGCATGAAGCCATCTCCGCTCTTCACTCTTTACTCTGTCTGCAGCCCCGCCGTCTCGGCAAAGCCCAGCATCAGATTCATGTTCTGCACCGCCGCGCCGGAGGCGCCCTTGCCCAGATTGTCAAACAGGGCGATCACCGCCGTGCGGGACTCATTGCCGCACACGAACAGGGTCAGGTCATCCCGTCCCGCCATGGTGTTGGCCGCCAGCTGGGCCGGGTTTTCCCCGAAGGGGGCCACGTGGACCAGCGCCTGATCCTCATAGTAGCCGGCCAGCATCTCCCGCAAATCCTCCGCTGTGGGCTGTCCCCGCAGCAGCCGGTTGTGGAACATGGTCACGGTCTCCATGCCCTTGTAGTAGTCGTCCACCACCGGGCAGAACACCGGGGGCTGAGACAGCCCCGCCTGAGCCGTCATCTCCGGCAGGTGCTTGTGGGCCAGGTTCAGCCCGTAGGTCCTGGGACTGAACAGGTCAGGGGTCTTCTCCCCCTCATATTGGGCGATCATCTTCTTGCCGCCCCCGGAATAGCCGGTGAGGGAGTAGCAGGTGACCGGATAGTCTTCCGGCAGAATCCCCAGCTCCACCAGGGGAACCACACCGGACAGAAAACCGGTGGCGTGGCATCCGGGGTTGGCCACCCGCCGGGCGCCCAGGATTCTGCCCCTCCGGCCCCGCAGCTCCGGGAACCCGTAGGCCCAGTCGGGGGCGGTGCGGTGGGCGGTGGAGGCGTCGATCACCCGGGTGGTATGGTTGTCAATCAGGGCCACCGCCTCCCGGGCCGCCTGGTCCGGCAGACACAGGAAGGCCAGGTCGGCCGCGTTGAGCAGCTTTTTCCGCTCCTGCGGATCTTTGCGCTTGTCCTCGTCGATGAGCAGCAGCTCAATATCCTGCCGGGCCGCCAGCCGGTCAAAGATCTGGAGCCCGGTTGTCCCCTCTTTTCCGTCTATGTATACCTTGGGTTTTTTCATTGTCAATCCGACCTTCCAAATCTGCGTCAGCTCAGGCCGGATCGCCGGTCTTTTCCACCGTGTGCCGGGCAATGAACTCCTCAATGAGCTCAATCTGCTTCTGCACGGATTCCGCCGCCGGCCCGCCGTAGACCTTGCGCCCGTTGACACAGGTCTTGAGCTGGAGGGCGTCATACACGTCCTCGTCAAACAGGTTGCTGATGGCCCGGAAATCCTTCAGCGGCAGGGTATCCAGACTCTCGCCGTTCTTAATGCACATGTTCACCAGACGGCCCACAATCATGTAGGCCTCCCGGAAGGGCAGGCCCTTGCGCACCAGATAGTCTGCGCAGTCCGTGGCGTTGATGAAACCGCCGGAGGCCGCCCGGGACATGTTCTTCTCCTTCACGGTGAGGGTGTCCAGCATGGCGGCAAACACCGGCACGCACAGCTCCACGGTGTCGATGGCGTCGAACACCGGCTCCTTGTCCTCCTGCATGTCCTTGTTGTAGGCCAGGGGCAGGCCCTTCATGACGGTGAGCAGGGTGATGAGGGAGCCGTACACCCGCCCGGTCTTGCCCCGAACCAGCTCGGCCACGTCCGGGTTCTTCTTCTGGGGCATGATGGAGGAGCCGGTGGAGTAGGCGTCGTCCAGATCCACAAATTTGAACTCCCAGGAGCACCACAGAATGATCTCCTCGGAGAACCGGGACAGGTGCATCATGAGAATGGACAGGGCGGAGAGCAGCTCAATGGCGTAATCCCGGTCGGACACCGAGTCCATGGAGTTGTCCGTGGGTTTCCGGAAGCCCAGGGCAGCCGCGGTCTGGAACCGGTCCACCGGATAGGTGGACGTGGCCAGGGCGCCGGCCCCCAGGGGGCACTCGTCCATCCGCTCCATGCAGTCCTCCAGACGGGTCACATCCCGGCGGAGCATATTGGCATAGGCCATCATGTAGTGGCCGAAGGTGGTGGGCTGGGCCCGCTGCATGTGGGTATAGCCGGGCATCACCGTGTGCAGGTGGGCCTTGGCCTTCTTCACCAGCACCTTCTGCAGGTTCAGAATCAGGCTGATGATGTGGGGGATCTCCTCCTTCACATACAGCCGGAAATCGGTGGCCACCTGGTCATTGCGGCTGCGGGCGGTGTGCAGGCGCTTGCCCGTGGCCCCGATGCGCTGGGTGAGCAGCGCCTCGATGTTCATATGGATGTCCTCATTGTCCAGGGAGAACTCCACATTGTCCTCTTCGATGTCCTTCAGAATGGCCTTCAGGCCCTCCACAATCTTCTCCGCCTCGTGCTCCTCGATGATGCCCTGCCTGCCCAGCATGGTGGCATGGGCAATGGAGCCCTGGATGTCCTGCTCATACAGCCGGGCGTCAAAGTCGATGGAGGAGTTGAAGTCATTGACCAGTGTGTCAGTCTCTTTCTGGAATCTTCCGGCCCATAGTTTCATCGCATTTCCCTCGCTATTTTAGAATAGAGTGAAGAGTGAAGCTGGCCTGTTCCGGGCCCTCTTCACTCCCCACTCTTCACTTTTCGCTCTCTCTTGCTTCAGCTTCCCTGCTCCCGCCGCTGCGTCTGCTCTCCCCGCGAAACCCGCCTCGCCGGGCTCTCACGGGGACCACGCAGGTCGCGGAAACCGGCGGCGCTTTACTTCAGTTTGCCCTGTTCCCGGAGCGCCTGGACGGTGTCGGGCAGGCCCCACAGGTTGATGAAGCCGGTGGCGTCATTCTGATTGTAATCGCTCTCCTCAAAGGTCACCAGGTTCTCGGAGTACAGAGTCTCGGGAGAGGTGACGGAGGCGGTGATGATGTTGCCCTTGTAGAGCTTGAGCTTCACCGTGCCGGTGACGTGCTTCTGGGTGTCCACAGCGAAGGCCTGGAGCGCCTCCCGCAGGGGGGTAAACCACTTGCCGTTGTACACCAGGTCGGCAAAGTCCACCGCCAGCTTCTGCTTCATGTGCTTGGTGTCCTTGTCCACGGTGATCATCTCAAGCACTTCGTGGGCCCGGTAGAGGATGGTGCCGCCGGGGGTCTCGTACACGCCCCGGTCCTTCATGCCCACCAGGCGGTTCTCCACGATGTCCAGCAGACCGATGCCGTTGGCCCCGCCCAGCTGATTGAGCTTGCGGATGATGTCGGAGGCCTTCATCTTCTCCCCGTCCACAGCCACGGGCCAGCCCTTCTCAAAGTCCAGGGTGACATAGGTGGGAGCGTCCGGAGCCATGGCGGGGGACACGCCCATCTCCAGGAAGCCGGGCTTGTCGTACTGAGGCTCGTTGGCCGGATCCTCCAGATCCAGGCCCTCGTGGGACAGATGCCAGAGGTTCTTGTCCTTGGAGTAGTTGGTCTCCCGGGAGATCTTCAGGGGCACATTGTGGGCCTCGGCGTAGTCGATCTC
>CALWXG010000052.1 GCA_944385435.1 uncultured Oscillospiraceae bacterium | reverse complement strand
GTCTCGTACCACACCGCGCAGCTCACCAGCACCCCGATGAGGTTGAGCACCGTGGCCACAATGGTGAAGATGCGCCCGTCCGGCTTTTTCTCCCCGGCGGCGGAGGGCGCGGGCTCGATGCCTTTCAATAGATAATCCGTCGTCACCTCAAAGTAGTCGCTGAGCAGGATGACCTTGTCCATGTCCGGCGTGCTCTGCTCACTCTCCCACTTGCTCACCGCCTGGCGGGACACCCCCACCCGGTCGGCCAGCTCCTCCTGGGAGATTCCCTTCTGCTTCCTCAGCTGTTGAATGCGGTCTGCCAATGTCATTACGGTTTGCTCCTTTCTGTTCTGGCTGGCCCAATGGTACCAGAACAGGCGGTTGCCATGCCACCAACCGGGGCTGGAGTGTTGTCAACCGGCAGTTGCCGGCACGGTTTTCAGGGAAAAACAGCCCCATCCGAGGTCGGATGGGGCTGTGATCAGCTGGCTTCAGCGCTTGTTGAAAATCTTGAAAATGTCGTCGAAAGGATCGGTGTCCGGCTCGTCCTTTCCGTTCTCATCCAGAGGAGTGGGTGGCACCACACCGCCCACGCCCTCAGGGACGCAGTTGGGCTTGTCCTCCTTCTCCGGCTTCTTGCCGGGCACAGGATTGGCCACATCGCCGAATCCGGTGGCAATGACGGTGACCCGGATCTCATCCTCCAGCTCCTCGTCGAAGGCGGCGCCCATCATGAACAGCGCATCCGGGTCGGCCACACCCTTGACCATCTCCGCAGCTTTCTCCACTTCCTCCAGGCCCATGTCCATGGGGCCGGTGATGTTGACGATGATGCCCCGGGCGCCGTCGATGGAGGTCTCCAGCAGGGGGCTGTTGATGGCGATGCGGGTGGCTTCCTCCGCCTTGTTCTTGCCGGCGGCCCGGCCCACGCCCATGTGGGCCAGTCCGGCGTCCTTCATGACGGCGGTGACGTCGGCGAAGTCCAGGTTGATGAGGCCCGTGGTGGTAATCAGATCGGAGATGGACTGCACCGCCTGACGCAGCACGTCGTCGGCGATGGCAAATGCGTTGGCAAAGGTGATCTTTTCATCGGTGGCATACTGCAGCCGGTCGTTGGGGATGATGACCAGGGAGTCCACCTTCTGGCGCAGCTCCTCAATGCCCTTCAGGGCCTGGTCCATACGCCGGCGGCCCTCAAAGGCAAAGGGCTTGGTGACCACGCCCACGGTGAGGATTCCCCGCTCCTTGGCGATCTCCGCCACCACGGGGGCCGCGCCGGTGCCGGTGCCGCCGCCCATGCCGGCGGTGACAAAGAGCATATCCGTACCCTCCAGCAGAGCGGCAATCTGCTCCTTGCTCTCCTTGGCAGACTCCCGGCCCACCTCGGGGTTGGCGCCGGCGCCCTTGCCGCCGGTGAGTTTTTCACCGATGGTGAGCTTCTGGGTGGCCTGAGAGGCATTGAGCACCTGGCGATCCGTGTTCACCGCGATGAACTCCACACCCTGCATGCCCGATTTGACCATGCGGTTGACCACGTTGTTGCCGCCGCCGCCAATTCCGATCACCTTTAAAACATCCCCGCTGATGGGATTGGAATCCATCACAAAAGCCATAAAAAGTCCTCCTGTGTCAAAGCGTGTAAAAATAAGGGAAAAACAAGCGCTGGTAACGCCTGAAAAAGCTGAAAACTATATCTTGTATTGTAGCTTCTTTTTCTCACGGGGTCAATAGAGAAAATGCGTTTTTTCTCCAGGAGACATAAAAAATCGTTTCTGCGGATGCGGCTTCGTCGTGCATTTCCACAATCCGGGCCGTTATGGGGCGGGCTGGCTGGCTGAGGGCTCCGGCCCGGCCGTGCCGGAGGGCTGGGCCGGCTCCGGCGCACCGGACACCGCAACCTCCTCCTGCTGGAAATAGGCACGCCCATCCTGCACCGTCAGGTCAAAGGTGCCGGGCACATCCTTGGGCATCTCCTCGCTGGCCAGCGCCGCCTGGAGCAGCGCGAGGTATTCGCTGTAATCCGCCCTCCTGGGCAGTTTCACCTGGTAGATATCGTAGCTGAGTGTCATGGACGTGGCCGCGGTGCAGTCCAGTTCCGTACAGTCCTGCAGCATTCCCCGCCGGGACAGCTCCTCCATCAGCGCCAGAACATAGCCCAGCGTGGTCTCCTCTTCCTCGTCCACCCGCACCGGATCACTGGGAATGGGCGTCCGGGCGGTCAGCCCGGTGATGGTCATCACACCATCCGGAGAGGGCGCCTGTTCCAACACCTTACCCTGCTCGGCCAAATACCACCAGTTTTTCCCGTCCGAGATGGCCGCGGAGGCCACGTGCTCCGTCACGGTGAGCAGCACTCCGTCCGGCAGCAGCCGCTCTATGGACACGGACCGCACATAGGGCAGCCGGGCAATGATGTTGCCCGCCACCCTGCTCTTGGACAGCGCAATCAGATTGTCCCCTGTCCGGATTCCGGAGGCGTCGATGATCTCCTGGGCCGTGTATCGGTCATTTCCCGCCACTGTCACCTCATTGATCCGGAAGAACACCACACAGGCCACAACGAGGGCAACCGCAACCGCCAAAATGGAAAAAATCCGGTACAGGCCGCTGAAGCGGCCCCGGCGTCTGCGGCTGGAGCTGTGTCTGCGCTGTCGGGCCATGTGTGGGTTCACCTCCTGTTCTTTCGTCGCGTCACGGGGCTGACTGTACTCCCGTCTCTCTGTGCACATCGGCGCCCAGCTCCCGGAGCATTCCCTCCAGGCATTCGTAGCCCCGGTCCACATGGTGCAGCCCGGACAGAATGCTCTCCCCCCGGGCGCCTACCGCCGCCACCGCCAGAGCTCCGCCGCCCCGCAGGTCCGCGGCGGCAACCTGTGCGCCCCGGAGCCGGTCCACCCCCCGCACCAGGGCCAGCCGGCCCCGCACGTTGATGTCCGCCCCCATACTCCGCAATTCTGCCACATGACGGTATCTGCTGTCAAACATATTTTCTTCAAACCATGTACTCCCCTGGCTGGCACACAGCGCCGCCATGACCGGGGCCTGGGCATCGGTGGGAAACCCGGGATAGGGCGCGGTGCGCACCTCTCCCGCCGCCTGCAGCGGCCGGGACGGCTCCCGCTCCAGTTCAATCCGGTCCTCACCGCTGCGGATGCCGCATCCGGCCTGGTGCAGTACGCCCAGCACCGCGGCCAGGTGCCGCCAGTCCACGCCCCGCAGCACCACATGGCCTCCCGCGGCGGCGGCAGCGGACAGCAGCGTCGCCGCCACAATACGGTCTCCCATGATGGTGTAGCTGCCTCCGGTCAGCGGCCTGCCCCCTTCAATCAGAACCGTCCCGCTCCCGGCCCCCCGCACCCGGGCGCCCAGAGTGTTCAGAAACCGCTGCAAATCCACGATCTCCGGCTCCCGGGCCGCATTGGTGATCACCGTGGTCCCTCTGCCGCCCACCGCACACAGCATGGCGTTTTCCGTCGCCCCCACGCTGGGAATGGTGAGGCAGATCTCCCCGCCCACAGGCCGGCCTCGGCAGTGAATCCCGCCGGCGCCCTCCTCCACCTGGCAGCCAAGCGCCCGGATGGCGGACAGGTGCAGGTCAATGGGCCGCGCCCCCAGCTCGCAGCCGCCGGGATAGGTGAGGTGCGCCTGCCCTGTCCGGGCCAGCAGCGGCCCCAGGAAGATGATGGAGGAGCGCATGGCGTGCATCTGCGCCTCCGAAATGGTGCTGCCCTCTGCCCCGGACGGATCCACCACAATGGCGTGCCCCCGCTGGCGCACCGCGCAGCCCAGGTGCCGCAGAATGTCCAGCGCCGCCGCCACGTCACTCAGCTGCGGGCAGTTGAAGAGCTCCACCGGGCCGCCTGCCAGAAGGCACGCCGCCAGGATCGGGAGCACGCTGTTCTTGGCCCCCTGCACGGTAAGTTCCCCTTCCAGCGGCCTGCCTCCGCAGATGTGCAAAACGCTCATGGTAAAGCCTCCCCACATGGATGAAATCGCTCCATCCTATGCAGGGAAGGCAAATCAAGTTCTATTCTTTACAATGCCCATCAGGGCCTGGTAGATGTCCTGGGCGGCGTGGGGCGCCGACAATTCCCTCAGCGCCTTTCCCATGGCCGAGCGGCGCGCGCCGTCCGCCAGCAATTCCAGGGCGGTCCGGTACAGCCTCTCGCCGGTGCAGTCCTTCTCTTCGATCAGAACCGCTCCCCCGCGGTCGGCCAGCACCTTGGCGTTTTTATACTGATGGTTGGCGGCCACAAAGGGAGAGGGAACCAGGATGGCCGGTTTCCCCAGGGCGGTGAGTTCCCCCAGGGTGGAAGCCCCCGCCCTGCAGATCACCAGATCCGCCGCCGCCATGACCACCGGCATATCGTCGATGTAGGGCCGCACCTCCTGATCGGTCACCGGCACCTTCTGCCGCTTCAGCTCCTGGGTCATATCCTCATAGTCCCGGCCCGCGGCATGGATGTAGTGGAACCGGCGGCCCTCGGAATCCCACAGCTTCACCAGCTCCACGGTGCGCTGGCTCATGTGCCCCGCCCCCTGGGAACCCCAGAAGGAGATCACCAGCGGCTGATGGTCCGTCATGCCCAGCACCTGCCGGGCCTGGCTCCGGTCCAGGGTGAAGAAATCCCCCCGCACCGGCGTGCCCGTCACCGCCACCTGTTTCGCGTTCTGATAGTAACTGGCCGCCTCCGGAAAGCCCACCATGACCAGATCCACCTTGTCCGCCAGCGCCCGGGTGGTCAGGCCCGGATAGACATTGGACTCGTGGATGGCGGTGGGAATTCCCATCCGTGCTGCCTCCCGCACCGCGGGAAAGGAGGCGTATCCCCCCGTTCCCACCACCAGGTCGGGCCGGAAGGAGCGCAGAATGGATGCGGCCTGCCGCCTGCCGATGGGCACCTTCACCGCGCTTTTCAGATTGTGCCGGAGCACCTTCCAGCTGAAAGACCGCTCGAAGGTGGAGACCTTCACGGTGCGGATGGGGTATCCCGCCTGGCTCACCAGGCGCTGCTCCATCCCCCGCTCCGCCCCGATGAACAGAATTTCACACCCGGGGTGGTGCTTCTGAAACTGCTCCGCCACCGCCAGGGCGGGATTGACATGTCCTGCGGACCCCCCGCAGGTGAATACCACGCGCATTTCCTCTCCTCCTATTCCGCCTTGGGCGCCACAATCTGCCGGGACACCGCCAGCACAATTCCCATGGACGCCAGCTGCACCGCCAGGGCCGTGCCGCCGTAGCTGAAGAAGGGCAGGGAGATGCCCGTTGTAGGCAGCACCCCGGTGACCACGCCGATGTTCAGAATCACCTGAGCCGCCGTCAGGGTGGTGATGCCCACAATGAGCAGCGTGCCGAACCGGTCCCGGGCGTGGAGGGCCAACCAGTAGCCCCGGATAATCAGCAGGGCGAACAGAGCCAGAATCAGGCAGGCTCCCACCAGGCCCAGCTCCTCACAGACAATGGCGAAAATAAAGTCGTTGTGCTCCTCCGGCAGGAACAGATACTTCTGGTGGCTGTTGCCCAGGCCCACCCCCAGCAGGCCGCCGGAGCCGATGGCAATCTGGGACTGCCAGAGCTGATATCCGTCCCCCCTCAAATCACTGAGCGGATTCAGCCAGGCGTTGATCCGGGCCGTCATATACTCCGTCTGGGTGATGAGAAACCACAGCGCACCGCACGCCAGAGTCCCGGCACCAAAGAACCAGTACAGCCGGATCCCGGAGGCAAACAACACCGCGGCCGCCGAAATCAGCACCAGGATCATGCCGGACATGTGGGGCTGCTTGTAGAGCAGGAACAGCACCACCACCAGGATCAGCCCGTAGGGCACCAGCTCCAGAAACCCGATTTTGTCCAGGAATGCCCCGATGCGGCCCACCGGGGTGTGCCGGTTCCATTTTTTCGGAGGGCCCTTCAGCTGGTCGTTGCGCTTGGACAGCCGGGCGGCGAAGAACATGATCACCGAGATCTTGGCCAGCTCCAGGGGCTGAAAGCGGATGCCCGCGAGGCTGATCCACCGCTGGGCGCCGCCGCCGGAACGCCCCAGGGGGGTGAGCACCAGGGCCAGCAAGAGGATGGACACGAAGATGGCCGGCACCGACAGCAGCCGCAGCCGCTGGTAATCGATCTTGCTGACCACAAACATGGCCACAACACCCAGCACAGCGAAGGCCACCTGCCGCATAAAGTAGTAGTAGGGGTTGCCGCCGGTGTTCACGTTGGGGTCCATATTGTAATAGGCGGAGGCATAGGAGGCCGACAGCAGCATGATCAGGCCGATGACGGTCAGCAGCATGACCAGCGCCAGAAACGGCAGATCGATAGGGCCGCGGGCCAGCTGCTGCTCAATGGTCAGGTCCCGTTTGGCTTTGCGCCTTCTCAAGTGCTGTCACCTCCTCCGGATGTTTTGTTTCCCGTGCTCAGACCCGGTACCGGTACATGACGCCCACAAAGGCCAGCAGGCAGAAGGCCACGGTGATGCCTGTAAAGGTGAGCACGATGCGCACCTCGCTCCAGCCCCCCATCTCCAGATGGTGATGCAGCGGGGCCATGCGGAAAATGCGTTTGCCGTGGGTCAGCTTGAAGTAACCCACCTGGATGATGTCGCTCATGGTCTCCACAATGTAGATGATTCCCGTGGGAATGAGCACCAGGGGCGCGTCCAGGGCAAAGGCCAGCCCGCACACCGCGCCGCCCAGGAACAGGGAGCCGGTATCCCCCATGAACACCTTGGCGGGATAGAAATTATAGATCAGGAAGCCGAGAATCCCGCCGGCCAGCGCGCCGGCGAAAATCCCCGCCGCGCCCTTGTCCCACCAGGCGGACAGCACGGCGAAGAACACCGCCACAGGCAGGGTCACCGATCCGGCCAACCCGTCCAGGCCGTCGGTGAGGTTGACCGCGTTGACGCACCCCACCATCACAAAGGCCGCAAAGACCAGATAGACAATCCAGGGCAGGCTCACGCTGGTGTTCACAAAGGGAATGTACAGATTGGGACTCATATGTCCCTCCAGACGCAGCAGGGCCAGGAAGGCGATGGCCACCGCCAGCTGGAGCAGAAACTTCCACCCCGCGGTCAGCCCTGTGTTCTCCTTCTTTCTGATCTTTGCGTAGTCGTCCACAAAGCCGATGGCCCCGTACAGCAGCGCCAGCACCAGCACGAACAGAGCGGAGAAGTCCCCCGCCGCCATGTCCTGCCAGCCGAATACAAGCACAGCCACAATGCAGGCCGTCATAAACATGATGCCGCCCATGGTGGGGGTGCCCTGTTTGGACATGTGCCAGTTCGGTCCGATCTCCTTGATGGACTGCCCCGCATGCATGGCCCGCAGGGCGGGGATCAGGAAGCGCCCCACCACCGCCGACACCACGAAGGCAAGGATTCCTGCCAACAGTATTGTCATTGTCATGACCTCCAAGTTCTCTCTTTTGTTTACCGGTATCCGGACAGATGCTCCGCCGCCGTTTTCAGCGGCACGCCCAGCGCCAGCGCTCCCGCCAGAGCCGCCAGGTGATCATACAGCCTGGGCTGGCGTCCCGCCGGCACGGTGACACGCAGCAGCTCCCCGTCCGTCAGCGCCTCGAACTGCAGGCGCTCCCCTCTCAGAAGGACGTTTTTTGCCGTCAGGTCCGCCTGGGGCCGGCCGTCGGAATAGGCATAAACACGTCCGGGCGCAGCGGCGGCCAGCCTCTGGCCCTCCGCGTCATCCAGACCCACCACCGTCACATCCGCCCAGGGCGCCAGAACCCACCGGGCAGCGGCGCAGCCGGACAGACTGCGCCGGTCCCTGGGCTCAAAATTCTCCACAACCACCGCCTGGTAATGCCGGCCCTGTTCCGCCGACAGCACAGCCTGGCAGGGCGTCAGCTCCTCCACCGGGCATCCGGTGAGCCCGCGCAGCAGCTGCGCGGTGAGCGTCCCGCCATGGCCCACCACCGCCAGGGGGCCGTTTCGCTTAATCCGGCGCATAATCGATCACACTGCCCACAAACCGGACGTCCACCACAGTGCCTGTGGCCACCATGGTCCCCGCCTCCACGCTCTGGCTGGATGCGGTGACGGTGGAGTCCGTGAAATCCGCCACACCGGCGGCCCGCATGAACAGGCCCTGATTTTCCAGGGTCTCCTTTGCCCTGGCCGGGGACATACCCAGCACATTGGGCACTTCCACCTGGTTCTCCGGCGCCGCGTCTCCCAGGTACAGGATCACGGTGGACCCGCCGGGGATAGTCACACCGGCGGCGGGCACCTGGGCGGTGACAATGCTGCCTGTGCCCACGGTGCGCACATTCAGCCCCCGGTCCTGGACCAGCCCCTTGGCCACGGTGAGCTCATAGCCGGTGGCCCGGATCATGGTGGTGTCGCTGCTGGCCAGCTCCTGGCTGGTATACTGCTTCTCCACGCCCAGGTAGTCCAGAATATTGGCCAGAAGCTCCCCCGCCATGGGGGCGGTGATGTTGCCGCCGCTGATATAGGTGCCGCCGGCGGTGTAGGTGGAACCGGGGCTGCTGGCTGCCGGGGAGTCATAGGCCAGCAGCACCAGGACTTTCGGATTATCCACCGGGGCAAACCCCATAAAGGAACAGATCAGGTCTTCGGTATCTTCTCCGATTTTCTCCGAGGTGCCCGTCTTGCCGCCGATCTTGTAGCCCGCCATATAGGCGTTGTGGCCGGAGCCGTTGGCCACAACGCTCTCCAGCATCCCCCGGAGGATCTCCGAGGTGGACTCGCTGATGACCTGCCGCGTCTCTTCCGTCTCGTGGTAGTACACAGTATTCCCCGCCTCGTCGGTCACGGACTGCACCAGATAGGGGGTGAGCAGGTGGCCGCCGTTGATGACGGCGGCAAAGGCCCGGATCATCTGGATCGGCAGAATACGGAAGTTCTGCCCGAAGGACGCGGTGGCCAGGTCGGCGGCGCCGTAGGGTCCCTTGAACTGGGATTCCGGCCAGAACACGTAGGTTCCCTCGCCGGCAAGGTCAATGCCGGTGGATTCCATCAGCCCGTAATCCTCCAGATAGCTCCAGAAAATTTCCGGCCCGATTTTTTCCGCAATGTCCATCAGCGCCACGTTGCAGGAGTTCTCCAGCGCCTGGGTCACATTCTGGTCTCCGTGTCCGGAGTGCTGATGGCAGTGGATCGGCCAGCCGCCCACCATCTTGACTCCTCCGCAGTAGAAGTGGTCATTGGGATCTATGATCCCCTCCTCCAGCGCCATGGACACCGTGATGGGTTTGAACACCGAGCCCGGGTCATAGGCGTCGGACAGGGCCTTGTTCCGCCACTGCTTGTTGCGGGCGTCGGACACGGCCTGGCTGTACTCATCGCTGTCCTCACCATAGGTGTCCGCCGCCGCCTGGATCTGGGCCTGAAGGTCTTCACTCAGGATCTGGGCATAGCGGTTCGGGTCAAATTCCGGGGAACTGGCCATGGCCAGCACCGCTCCGGTGGACGGGTCCATCACAATGCAGAATCCGCCGTTTTTCACGTCATAGGTCTCGATGCCCTCCGCCAGGGTCTGTTCGGCCATGGCCTGGATCTTGGCGTCGATGGTGAGATGGAGGTCCAGGCCGTCCTGGCCGTCGAAATACTCCTCATAGCTGGCGAGCATCTCACTGCCCAGGGCGTTTTTCCCGGTCACCACCCGGCCGGAGGTGCCGCTGAGCAGGTCCTGATAAGCCGCCTCCAGCCCCTGGGCGCCCACCAGTCTTCCGCCGCTGTTCTCATTTTCGTTCATGAAGCCCAGTACATGGGAGGCAACCGAGGACTGGGGATAGTAGCGTTTGGGCGTCTCCACCAAATAGAGGATGGCGGACATGCCCATATTCCAGCCGCTCTCCTCCCGGTATCCGGAAATAAACTCCCGCACCTGCTCCGCCACATCTTCCTCCAGATAGTTGGCCAGCACCTCATAATAGGAGTCGGTCCGCTCCAGCCGGGTCAGGTAACTCTCCTCGTCTCCCCCCAGCAGCCCGGCGAGAAATTCCGCCACGTTCTCCCGGGTCTCCTGCACCAGGTCCTCCACCTTGCCCTCATCCGGCTCGCCGTTCTCATCCTGCAGCTCTTTGCTGCTCTCCGCCAGGCTGTCAATGTTCCGGATCAGATCCGCCGGAGACAGGATCAGATTGTAGGTGGTGGCGGACATGGCCAGCACCTCGCCCTGGGCATCATAAATGGTCCCCCGCCCGGAGTCCACGGAGACGTCCCTGGTCTGCTGATTGGCCGCCTGCTGCTTCCAGTAGTCATGCTGGGTGATCTGCAGTTTCCACAGCTGGGCAACCAGCGGGATGAACAACAGCACCCCCAGGCATACCATCAGGAAAATCGTGCGCCGGAACAGGCTTCTGTTGTTCTTCCCGGCGGACCGCCGGGCACGCGGCTCCTGCTTCTCCATCGTCTCCGCTCCTTTCTGGGAACTGGTCAAAACCGTCCAATAGCTCCAAAGGGGCGTAAGAATCCGCTCCCTTCTTACGCCCCTTCTGTGTTTATATGTCTCATTTATGCGGCACTATCAGTCTATGTCCGCTCCCGTCTGTTATGACAGGATTCCGGACAAAAACTCTTCCGCCTGCCGGATCAGGCCGGCAATCCCCTCCTGCGCGGCGTGATAGTAAACCACGCTGTCTCCCTCGGAGAGGTCCAGATACACCGTCTGGCCGGGGCCCGCCTTCACCATGGAACCATCCGCAGTCAGCTGCTTCTCAATTTCACTCAGATCAAAGGCCAGTTCATACTGAGTCTGCAGCGTCTTCTCCTCCGCCTGCAGCTCAGACAGGGAGGCGCGCAGATCCACCGTCTCGTCGTTTACCATGGCCAGCTGGGCGCTGGTCATCACCAGCATCAGCGCGCACACCGCCACCGCCAGGATTCCCACGATAGCAAAGGGTGATACCGCCCCCTGGGGGCGCACCTCCACCTGCGGCCGGGTGATTGTCCTCGTTCTGGGCTGTACCCGGGGCCGACGGACACGCTCTGCCTCCCGGCCGGTGCGCTGGGCTGTCCGGTGATTCGGAACGGGCACAGGCTCCGCCTGATAGGCCACATTGCCGTAGGTTTGATAGCGACGGGCTCTGTGCTGTGTTGACGCTGCCATGGTGATACCGCTCCTTTGTCAATGTTAGTCCCGGAAGCGGCCAGCCAGCCCTCCCGCAGCACTCCCGCCCTCCGGCGGGATCATAATTTTTCCGCAATCCGCAGCTTTGCGCTGCGGGACCTGGGGTTTTCCTCCAGTTCCGCTTCTCCTGCCACAATGGGCCGCTTCCCGATCAGCCTGACTCTGGGCTTTTTCCCGCAGACGCACACGGGGAAGTCAGGGGGACAGGTGCACCCCTTCGCCCACTGGGCAAAGGCCGTCTTTACCAACCGGTCCTCCAGGGAGTGGAAGGAGATCACCGCCAGCCTTCCGCCCGGATTGAGCAGGTCCAGCACATGCTCCAGCATCCGCTCCACTTCACCCAGTTCATCGTTCACCGCAATCCGGATCGCCTGAAAGGAGCGCTTTGCCGGGTGCTGCTTTTCCCGTCTGGCCTTGGCAGGCATGGCCTGCCGGATCAGTTCTGCCAGCTGCCCGGTGGTCCGGATCGGCTCTTTTTCCCTTGCGCGGACCAGCGCCGCGGCAATCAGGCCGGCATACCGCTCCTCGCCATACTGCCACAAGATCCGCTTCAGTTCCTCCTGGCTCCAGCCGTTCACCACATCACAGGCGGTGCGGGAGGCGGACTGGTCCATCCTCATGTCCAGGGGCGCATCCTGGAGATAGGAAAATCCCCGACTCCCGTCATCCAGCTGGGGAGAGGACACCCCCAGGTCAAACAGCATCCCATCCGCTCCGGTCACGCCCAGCTTCCCCAGGACATCGGCAATCTCGCCGAAGTTGCTGTGGACCAGGGTGACCTTATCCATATATCCGGCCATCCGCTCCGGCGCGGCGTCCAGCGCCGCCTGATCCCGGTCAATGCAGATCAGCCGCCCGCCAGCCAGCCGCCGGACGATTTCCCGGCTGTGGCCGGCCCGGCCCAGGGTTCCGTCCACATAGATCCCATCCGGACGGATGTTCAGCCCCTCCAGGCACTCCTGGAGCAGAACGGGTTTGTGCGTATATTCCATCAGATTCCCAGCCCTTCCAGCAGTGCGGAAATGGTCTCAGGATTGAGCTGCTGCCGGGTCTTGGCCTTCCAGTTGTCCGCGCTCCAGATCTGGGCCCGGTCATTGTTTCCGGTGATGACCACATCCCGGTCAATTTTCGCATAGTCCTTCAGATAGCCGGGCACCTGAAACCGCCACTGCTTGTCCGCCTCGCACAGCTGTGCCGAGGCAAAAAACACATCCATCGACGCGGCCTGGGCCGTGGTCAGATTGGCTACCCGCTCCTGAAGTTTGTTCCAGGCCGCCATGGGGTACAGGGTCAGGTTTTCCTTCACCCCCACGGCCAGATAAAACGTGGAGCCCAGCTCCTCCCGGAGCTTGGCGGGCACGATCAGACGGCCGGCGCTGTCCAGGCTGTGCTCGTACGTGCCGGTCATCCATTATCCCTCCATTTCACTCCAGGTTGTCTCTATATTACTCCATTTCACTCCAATCGTAGTCTTAGTATACAGCCTGCCTATGGAAATTGCAAGCACTTTTTTCGGGCAAAACGCCTGAAAATTCAGAGTTTTTCCCCTGAATTATTCCTGAAACAACAGTTCCATTTTTCTCCCGGCCCGCACCTCAGATCCACAATTTCATGGGTCTTTTTTCATCTTCCATCCCATATCTTGTGGTTGCCATTGGTAAACATAAAAAAGCACCGGTACAGGTCTTTCCCCCATACCGGCGCTTTTTTCATCTCGGTTTCAGTTTTCGTCCGCCTCCGCGTCGTACATGCGGCTGTTGGCCGCGGGAGCTCCGGCTGAGGCAGAGCCCATGGCGGTGCGGAACCGGGTGTGGACCTGGCGCATTTCCGTATGGGCATCCGCCAGCGCCTCTTCCGTGCGGCGCAGCACATCCTCACAATACTCATTGGCCGCCCGGCGCACCTGTTTGGCCTTCTGCTCCGCCTGGGCGATGAGTTCGTTGGCCTTCTGCCGGGCCTGATTGGTCACCTGTGCCTCGTTGACCCGCTGACCGGCCTCCACCTCCGCACGTTTGCGGATTTCCTCCGCATCCCGCTTGGCCGCGGCCACATACTCATTGCGGGAATTGAGCACCTTCTTGGCCTCGGCCAGCTCCACCGGGAACTGGGCCTTGATATCCTCAATCAGATCCAGCGCCTTATCCCGTTCAATAATGCACTTTTCACTGCTCAGGGGCGCATTCTTCGCCTCATCGATCATGTCGAACAGCATATCCAGCAGTTCGTCCACAGCCGTCGCCATCTCTTGTCACGTCCTTTCGTGTGTGCCCCTGACTTTCCGCTCCACATCCTCGATAATCTGCCGGGGCACAAATTCTGACAGATCTGCTCCGTACCGGGCCATTTCCTTCACCACAGTAGAGCTCAGATAGGCATATTTCGGGCTGGTATACAGGAAGATCGTATCCAGCCGGGAGTACAGTTTTGTGTTGAGCATGGCCATCTGGATCTCCGCCTCATAGTCGGAGACCGCCCGCAGGCCCTTGACCAGCACCCGCGCCTGGTGAGTCCGGGCATATTCCGCCACCAGTCCGTCCCAGCAGTCTACGCGCACATTGGGCAGGCCCTCTGTGACGCGGCTGAGCAGTTCCACCCGCTCCCTGGGGTTGAACAGGCCGCTGGGTTTTGCCGAGTTGACGCTCACACACACAATCAGTTCATCGAACATAGCGGCAGCCCGCTTGATGATGTTCAGGTGGCCCAGGGTCACCGGATCAAAGCTGCCGGGATAAACTGCTCGTCTCATATCCATCACACACCTCTGCGGTACAGGGTCAGTGCAATCTTCCCATACCGGTAGTTCCTGCCCTTCTCATAGGGGGCAGGCAGCTCCGGCAGCAGGTGGTCCGCCGGACTTTCGCAGACTATTATACCATTTCCCGCAACAATGTCAATTGCCGCAATTTGTTCCAGCGCCCGCTCCAGATTTCCGGAGGCATAGGGGGGATCCAGGAAAATCAGGCCGTATTTCCCGGACGCACCGCTGAGGAAGGCGGCAAAATCCGTCTGGTGAAACGCCGCCCGATCCGTCAGCCTGCAGTCTGCCACATTGGCCCGGATCACCTTCATCGCCGCCGGCGCGCTGTCCACAAAATCGCAGAAGGCCGCGCCCCGGCTCAACGCCTCAATACCCAGCTGACCGGTCCCGGCAAACAGGTCCAGCACCCGCCTGCCCTCGATATCAAACTGGATGACATTGAACAGCCCTTCCTTCACCCGGTCGGTGGTGGGCCGGGTGTCCAGCCCCGGCAGTTCTCTCAGTCTTTTGCCCCGGGCACTTCCGGTGATAACCCGCATGGCAACCGCTCCTTTCTCAACCCCGGCCGCTTTATTCCAGCACGGTTTTCCAGCTTTCCGCACGGTGGGCCCGGAAGCACAGCTCGATCTGCTCCCGGTTATTTTTCTCCAGCGCCAGCTCGGGCAACGCATCCAGGGAAAACCAGCCGCTGGCGGTGGTCTCACTGTTTTCGGCAAAGTGCCCGCCCAGCAGCGAGCACAGCACAAAGACCTTGCAGACCTTATAGGCATAGACCGGAAGATTGTGCCGCTCCCGATCCTGCACCGCGATCACCAGATCGGCAGTGACATCCAGTCCCGCTTCTTCTTTTACTTCCTTGACCACATTCTCTCCCACCGAGCAATTGACATCCACCCAACCGCCGGGCAGGGACCAGCGGCCGTCCAGTTCCCGCACCAGCAGGATCCGCTCTTCCTGAAAGATAGCCGCCCGAGTATCCAGTTTGGGTGTCTGATAGCCTGTCTCGCAGCAAAAAATGTTCTTTACCTTCTCCAGGGGAAGTTCGCTCTGGAACGCCAGCATCTCGGCGGCAATCTCCCGGATCCGGGTATAGCGCTCCTGGTCGAAGGGGTTTTCCGTATAATACAAGCCAGCCTGTGCCAGAGCCTGCAGCTCCACCGCCCAGTCCAGCCAGGGCACCTGTCTCTCACTCATCTGCGCAATCCGCTCCTTTTTTGACATGAAACTGGTCATACACCGCCTGGGCGGCGTTCTTCGGCACCACTTCCGCCAGCGCCTCCACGCTGGCCTCCCGCACCGCTTTCACACTTTTGAAGTGTTTGAGCAGCGCTGCCTTCCGGGTGGGTCCCACCCCCGGGATGCCGTCCAGGGCAGAACCTTTCAAATGACCCGCCTGCTGCTGGCGGTGGAACTCAATGGCAAAGCGGTGGGTCTCCTCCTGGATCCGCCCCACCAGGGCAAACAGGGCCTGGTTCTGCTGCAGGCCGATCTCCCGGCCGTCCGCCGCCGCCAGCGCCCGGGTGCGGTGCCGGTCATCCTTCACCATGCCGTAGGCGGGCACCTGGATGCCCACCGCCTCCATGGCGGCCTGGGCGGCCTTCACCTGCCCCGCGCCGCCATCGATGAGCAGCAGATCGGGCAGTTCGCCGAATTTTTCATCCCCGTCCAGGTATCGCTGGAACCGCCGCCGTACCACCTGCTCCATGGAGGCATAGTCGTCGGCGTGGGGCATATCCTTCAGTTTGAAGTGCCGGTAATCCCGTTTCAGGGGCCTGCCGTCAATGTGCACCGTCATGGATGCCACAATATCGGAACTGCCGGTGTTGGAGATATCAAAGGCCTCAATGCGGTGGGGCGGCCGGGACAGCCCCAGCAGGCCGCCCAGGGCCTGGGTCAGCTTGGAGCGGCGCTCTTCCGCCGAGGTGGCCCGTTCCACTTCTTCCCGGGCGTTTTCGTTGGCCATGCGCACCAGGTCCATTTTTGCTCCCCGCTGGGGGGTGAGCACCTCCACCTTGCGGCCAACCGCCTGGGTGAGCATCCGGGCCAGTTCCACCTGTTCGTCAATGTCGCAGGGCAGCAGGACCTGCCGGGGCAGGCCGCCCCTGCCGCTGTAATACTGGGCCGTGAGAGTGGACACGGTGGTCTGCTCGTCCTCCATCGGGACAGGGAGCAGCTCCCAGTCCTTGGCCGCCAGCTCCCCCTCCATATAGTGGAGCACCACAAAACAGCTCTTGGCCTCTCCCCGCCAGTAGCCCACCACATCGGTGTCTGCCAGGGATCCGGCCACCGCCTTCTGCCGCTTGCCCAGCAGCTGGATGGACCGTATGCGGTCCCGCAGCTGGGCGGCGCGCTCAAAGTTCAGCGCTTCCGCCGCCCCCTCCATCTCGGCGGTGAGTTCCTCCACCACTTCATCCAGCTTGCCCTCCAGCAGGCGAATGGCCTGATCGATGGACCGGCGGTACTGGCTCTGATCCATCTCCGGCCGGCAATACCCCTCGCACACCCCCATGTGGTAATTCAGGCAGGGGCGCTCCTTCCCGATGTCCCGGGGAAACTTCCGGTGGCAGGAGGGCAGGCGCAGGGCCTGGCGCAGGGAGTCGATGATCCCCTGGCTGGCCCCCCGGCTGCCGTAGGGGCCGAAATACCGGGCCCCATCCTCCGCCGCTTTGGAGGCCAGAGAGAAGCGGGGGTACTCCTCGCCCACGCTCAGACGGATGTAGGGGTAGCCCTTGCTGTCCTTGAGCAGAATGTTGTACCGGGGCATATGCCGCTTGATGAGGGCGCACTCCAGCACCAGGGCCTCGAACTCGGACTGCACCACAATGACGTCGAAGTGGTCGATCTGGGCCACCATGGCCCGGGTCTTGGCATTGTGCCGGGACTGGTCCTGAAAATACTGGCTCACCCGGTTTTTCAGAGCCTTGGCCTTGCCCACGTAGATCACCTGGCTCTGGGCGTTCTGCATGATGTAAACCCCCGGCTTCAGCGGCAGGGAGTGTGCCTTGTCCCGCAGTTCTTCAAATGTCATCGCATGCTCACCTCCGTCCCAGACGGCGCGTCAATGCCCGCGCACTCCCCCGCAGCGCGTTTTTTCCCCCGCGGGAAAAGAAACTCGCCCACAGACAAAATCCCCGGCCCCCAACGGGCCCCCGCCGGAACCCAGCGCAGCGGTTTCGGTGGGGGAGGAGCCGCAGCGGAATGAGCGAGCTTTCGCCAGCGGCGGAAGCCAGGGATGTGCAGCTTGCGGCGACGAGGCTCAGGCGCTTCTGGATCACGCTTCACGCCCTCCGCGACGGTCGCCTTCCCTGCGACTCCGGGCGCTCAGGCGCTTCTTATAAAAAAAGCGCCGCTTCCGCGGCGCTTTTCAGCGGGTATTGCTTCCTTATTCAGAAAAATCAGAATTGATCAGTTCCACCAGTGCGTTCACCGCAGCCTCTTCATCGGGGCCGTCTGCGATCAGCTTGATGGGAGTGTCTTTCACGATACCCAGGGAGAGGACACCCAGCAGACTCTTGGCATTGACGCGGCGCTCATCTTTCTCAACCCAAACGGAGCTTTTGAACTCATTTGCTTTCTGAATAAAGAACGTAGCGGGACGGGCATGCAGGCCAACCTGATTGTTGACAACGGTGTCTTTCATAAACATGAGCGATTCCCTCCATCAAAAATCTCAGCTTGGGGTCTCGCGCTGCCACGCATTTCCCCGAAACTTCTTCCCTGATAGAATACCAAATTTGTCTCAGACCGTCAACAGCATTTTACACAAATCGTGAGAACCCCTTTGGTAAAAAGCGTTAGATATTCCGCTTTGTATTTGGTATATATTCC
>CALWXG010000051.1 GCA_944385435.1 uncultured Oscillospiraceae bacterium | reverse complement strand
TGGTTCCCTTGATTCGAAATCTGATGGGTTAGATATCTGCCTCGCTCATCATTTACCACCTAAAAATATCTGCACCCTCCCCGCGGCACGGTGGAACGCCGGCAGGCCCTTGTCCGGGAAATTTGAATATGTTAAAATGGAGCAAACCAGGGAAAAGGAGGCCGGCCGCCGGCATGAAACGGCTGACCATTGGAATATTGGCCCATGCATGGTCAAACAGAGGGTTGCAATGGGAAATTAGATTTTCCAGACAGTGAGTGGAAAATCTTTTGCACTTGTGAAATAGTGCACTTGAATAATCAAGGAGAATATAGAATATAGAATTCCAGTATTCATAAAAATATGTAAAGATTGAACCAGTGTAATAACACATTGATAATTGAACTATCATATAACCTGTGCTATACTGTTACTGTAGGCGTTAACAGTATATTAAGGAGGTTACTCAATGGCTCGTCCGAAGAAGAATCATATACAACTATCAGATGCCGATGTTAAGCAGCTGAAAGGTATCATAAAGAAAAAAGATACCAATCAAACTACCGCCAACCGTTGCCGTGTATTAATCGCTTTGGATGAGAATCATCCTCCTGCAATGTCTTATGATCAATGTGTTGATGCATATGGTGTTAGTAGAGCAACGATTGCAACGATTGTGAAGAACTTTTCAGAAGGCGGAATTGAATCCGCGCTTGCCCGAAAACGCAGTGTAAATTCTGACCAGGCGAGGCGCAAAGTAGATGGCCGCATAGAGGCAAGGCTGATAGAGATTGCCTGCGGACCTGTTCCTGCCGGTCACAGCCGATGGACTATCCGGTTGCTTGAAGATGAGATGAAGATCATTCTGGATGAACCCATCAGCAGGGAAGCTATCCGGCGCACTCTAAAAAGAACCGGCTTAGACCTCACAAAAATGACTACTGGTGCATCCCAAGCGTAGCGGATCCGAGAAACAAGGCATTGATGAAGATGTTTAATCTAATCGGTATCGGCGAGAGAGCGGGCAGCGGCGTGCCGGATATTTATTCGGTATGGAATGACGAGGATTGGATAGAACCTGAAGTTGATGAACAGTATAATCCGGATCGTACGATTTTGAGATTGCCTCTGGTCAGACGAGCGGAAAAAACAAGCGAAATAGCTGAGTGGCTAGATTTAAGCGAAGCCAGGACAAGAGCTTTATTGAAAGAAATGGCCGATGAGGGAAGCATAGGATCAAGCGGTAAAATAAAAAAGAAAGAGTATTATCTTTTAAAAAAGGACGTCTGAGGAAAGAGAAAACAATATGACAGAACACACATTAAAACATATATGCGCGGGAATTGCAGCCCATGTGGACGCGGGCAAGACCACCCTCAGCGAGGCGATGCTCTACCTCGCCGGACAGATCCGGAAACTGGGGAGGGTGGATCACCGGGATGCCTTCCTGGACACAGATCAGCAGGAGCGGGAGCGGGGCATCACCATCTTCTCCAAGCAGGCGGTGCTGCGCCGGGGAGAGCTGGAGCTCACCCTGCTGGATACCCCGGGCCACGTGGATTTTGCCGCCGAGATGGAGCGGGCGGTGCAGGTGCTGGATTACGCAGTGCTGCTCATCAGCGGCCCGGACGGGGTGCAGGGCCACACCGAGACCCTGTGGCAGATTCTGAAACAGCATCAGGTGCCCACCTTTGTGTTTGTCAACAAGATGGACCAGACGGGGACAGACCGGGCTGCCATTCTGGAACAGCTGCGCTCCAGGCTGGGGGACGGATTCGTGGACTTCACCGCCCCCCGCAAGGAGATGCTGGAGCAGGCGGTGTTGTGCGACGAGGAACTGCTGGAGCGGTATCTGGAGGGCGAGGAGCCGGGGGACGGGGAGCTGGCTGCACTGGTGGTGGAGCGGCGGCTGTTCCCGTGCTATTTCGGCTCCGCACTGAAGCTTGAGGGCGTGGAGGAATTGCTCTCCGGTCTGGAGGAGATCGCCCTGGAGCCGGACTGGGGGGCGCAGTTTGCCGCCCGGGTGTTCAAGATCAGCCGGGATGAACGGGGAGAGCGGCTCACTTGGCTGAAGGTCACCGGGGGAACGCTGCGGGTGCGGGACGTGCTGAAGGGCCCGGACTGGGAGGAGAAGGTGAGTCAGATCCGCCTGTACTCCGGCGCCCGGTTCACCGCCCTGGAGGAAGCTCCCGCGGGGACGGTTTGTGCCGTCACCGGCCTGACCCGGACCCGGGTGGGCCAGGGGCTGGGCGGGGAGGAGGACTGGCTGGGTCCCCAGCTGGAACCGGTGCTGCAGTACCAGGTGATCCCGCCGGAGGGGTGCGACGTGTACACCCTGCTGGGTCAGCTGCGGCAGCTGGAAGAGGAGGACCCCCAGCTGCGGGTGGAGTGGGACGGGCGCTCCGGCGCCATCCAGGTCCACCTCATGGGAGAGGTGCAGCTGGAGGTGCTCTCCCGGCTCATCGCCCAGCGGTTCGGGACGGAGGTGACCTTCGGTCCGGGCTCCATCGTCTATCTGGAGACCATCGCCGGCCCGGTGGAGGGGGTGGGCCACTTCGAGCCTCTGCGCCATTACGCCGAGGTGCACCTGCTGCTGGAGCCGTTGGAGCGGGGATCCGGCATCGTGCTGGACACGGCCTGCCCGGAGGATGTGCTGGCGGTGAACTGGCAGCGGCTCATTCTCACCCATCTGGCGGAGAAGCCCCATCTGGGCGTGCTCACCGGATCGCCCATCACCGATGTGAAGATCACCCTGCTCACCGGGCGCGCCCACGTGAAGCACACCGAGGGAGGCGACTTCCGTCAGGCCACCTACCGGGCGGTGCGCCAGGGGCTGCGCAGTGCCCGGAGCGTGCTGCTGGAGCCCTGGTATGAGTTCCGGCTGGAGGTGCCCCAGCCCGGCATCGGCCGGGCCATGACCGATTTCCAGCGCATGGGGGGAGAGCTCAACCCGCCGGAGACGGCGGGGGAGACCTGTGTGCTCACCGGGGCGGTGCCGGTGTCCGAGCTGGAGGGATACTGGCCCCAGCTGGCGGCCTACACCCAGGGCCGTGGCCGGCTGAGCTGCCGGGTGGAGGGCTACCGGCCCTGCCACAACGCACAGGAGGTCATCGACCGGTTGGGATACGATGCGGACCGGGACGTGGACAACCCCGCTGACTCCGTCTTCTGCTCCCACGGGGCGGGGGTGACGGTGAAGTGGGATGAGGTGCGCGCTCACATGCACGTGGACAGCGGCTGGAGACCGGCGGAGGAGGCGGCTGCGCCCCAGACAACGGCCCCGGTCCGGCCGGACATGAGCTACCAGGCCCACGCAGCCCTGGAGCAGGAGCTGCTGGCCATCTTCGAGCGCACCTACGGCCCGGTGAAGCCCAGGGCCTTCCGCCCTGTGCCCAAGGCGCCGGTACGGAAGGAGAAACCCTGGAAAGGGCTCAAGGTGCGCACCGGAGAGGATTACCTTCTGGTGGACGGATACAACATCATTCACGCCTGGCCGGAGCTGCGGGAGATGGCCAGGGAGGATCTGGAGGGGGCCCGGCAGCGGCTGGTCCACCGGATGCGCAATTACCAGGGCTGGAAGAAGTGCCGGGTCATTGTGGTGTTCGACGCCTACAAGGTGAAGGGCGGCGCAGGCAGCGTGGAGCGGCAGGGCGATGTGTGGGTGGTGTACACCAAGGAGGCGGAGACCGCCGACATGTACATTGAGAAGACCACCTATGAGCTGGGCCGGAAACACCGCGTCCGGGTGGCCACGTCAGACGGCCTGGAGCAGCTCATCATTCTGGGCCATGGGGCGGTGCGTATGTCGGCCGGCGAGCTGGAGCAGGAGCTGCTCCAGACCGAGGCGGACATCCGGGCGGCCATCGGAGCAAACCGCGCAAAATCAGGAAAAGAGCGGGAAACGCTGTGAGCAACAGGAGGAGGAAAAGTGAATGGCCATCAAAATCAACGGGGTAAATCATTTTGCCATCAGTGTGGCGGATCTGGAGGAGAGTCTTGCCTGGTATGAGCGGGTGTTCGGCTTCCAGGCGCTGGACCGCAGCGAAATTCCGGGCACCGGGGTGCAGGTGAGCCACATGCAGGCGCCGGGGTTTCTGCTGGAGGTGTTCTGCGCTCCCGATTCCGTGGCGCTGCCGGAGGACCGGAAGGTTCCCAACCGGGACTTTCTCACCCAGGGGAACAAACACATCTCTTTTGGTGTGCCGGACGCCCACGCCCTGCTGCCGGAGTTCGAACGCCTGGGTGTCCACGTGGCGTTTATCGCCGAGGTGGACGGAACCTACGGCGTCTTCATCAACGACAACACGGGCAATCTGATTGAGATTTTTGAGGAGGGGACCTGAGCCCGGACTCAGGGACAGACAGAAAACCGAAAGCCGCCGTCTGATTTCAGACGGCGGCTTTGCACACGCTGGGAAGGGAGCGCAGGTTCAGCTCAGGGACAGGATGAACTGCAGGGCGGAGCGGGGGGTCTGGGCGCCGTGATAGCGCTCCCAGGCCACTGCCTTCTCGTGGAGCTCTTCCGGAGAGAGTGTGATGTGGTACCGGGCGGCCAGCTGGTCCACCAGGTCCAGATACTCCTGTTTGTTCAGCCCCTGGAAGAGCACCCGCAGGCCGAAGCGGTCCGCCAGCGAGGTGGTCTCCCGGATGGCCTCCGCCCGGTCCACCTCGTCCCCCGCCCGCTGGGCCAGGCTCTGGCGGACCAGATGGCGGCGGTTGGAGGTGGCGTAGACCGCCACGTTGTCCGGGCGCCGGGCCACGCCGCCCTCCAGGATGGTCTTCAGGACGGAATAGGCGGTGGAGTCCTGGTCAAAGGACAGGTCGTCGATGAACAGGATGAATTTCTGGCGGCGGCCCTCCAGGGTGCGGATCAGGGCAGGCAGGCCGCTCAGATCCTCCTTGTCCGCCTGGATGATGCGCAGCTCCTCCGAGCCGGGCAGATTGAGCAGGCTCTTCACCGTGGCAGATTTGCCGGTGCCGCTCTCCCCGTAGAGCAGCATGTTGTTCACCGGCTTGCCGGACAGCAGGGTCTGGGTGTTGTGGATGACGCTCTGGCGCTGGCGGTCATAGCCCAGAAGGTCGTCGGCCGAGGGGCAGTCCGGATGGGGGACGGGGATGAGGGTCCCGGCCTCCCAGCAGAAGGCGCGGTAGCGGGACAGCAGCCCGGCGCCCTCCCGGCGGTAGAGCTCGGTCAGCCCCTCAAAGGAGAAGGGAACGCCGCTGCGCCAGCGGGGCAGCCCGGCGAGGACGTCCTGATAGTCGGGGTCCAGCAGAAGGGAGAGCTGAGCGATCCACTGCTCACAGTCCACACCGGCCAGCAGTGCGAAGGCGGAGAGGTCCCTCCGGGCGGCCTGCTCCAGCACCGGGGCCCGGCGGCCCGCCTCGCACAGGAGAGGATAGGGGCCTTCGGACCAGCGCAGGGCCTGGCCCAGCCAGTGGCCCAGCCCGTCGGAGCCGGCCAGGGAGAGCTGGTAGAGCACGTCGGTATAGGCCTCCAGGGCGCCCGGCCCGTCGCCCTGGGCAGAGCAGCGGGTCAGCTGGACGGCACTGACCATCACAGGCTGAGCCAGAAGGTCCTTGTATGCGGAAATGCCCTGAAGGGCAGCCAGCAGATGTTTGAAATTCACTCCGGGTCACCTCGCGGGAAATCTTTGCCCACCATTATACCCTGCGCCGGCCGGAATGGCAATTCCCATTTTGTGCGTGAGGGAGAAAACTGTGGGGATTTCCCATCTTTCTATTTTGCCGCCGATATGATATACTGATGAAAAATATGTGCGGAGGGTGATCTTGTGGAACTCGGAGAAAAGACACTGAGCAGCAAGCTGGTCTATGACGGGGGCCTGCTGAAGGTATACTACGACACGGTGGAGCTGGTCAACGGCAGTACCTCCTGGAGGGAGGTGGTCCGTCATCCCGGCGCCGTGGTGATGGTGCCGGTGGACGACGACGGGAACGTGTATCTGGTGCGCCAGTACCGCTATCCCTACGGGAAGACTACGCTGGAGGTGCCGGCGGGAAAGCTGGAATACGGGGAGGAGCCCTTACCCGCCGCCCAGCGGGAGCTGGAGGAGGAGATCGGCGCCCACGCCCGGCAGTGGACCTCCATGGGGGAGATGCTGCCCACCCCCGGCTTCTGCGACGAGCTCCAGCACGTCTATTTGGCCCGGGGCCTGGACTTCGGGAAAAACCATCCCGATGAGGATGAATTTCTGGAGATTGTCAAGCTGCCGCTGAGTGAGGCGGAGGACATGGCGGTGGACGGCCGCCTGCAGGATTCCAAAACGGTGGCGGCCCTGCTGCGGGCCTGCCGCTTGATGGAGCGTGAGGAGAATGGGTAAAACAATCCTTGTAGTGGAGGATGAAAAGAACATCGTGGATATCCTGGTGTTCAATCTGAAGCGGGAAGGATATGAGACGCTGGAGGCCTTTGACGGGGTGGCCGGACTGCAGCTGGCCCTGGACAAGGACCCGGACCTGATCCTGCTGGATCTGATGCTGCCCAAGATGGACGGGTTCGAGATGTGCCGGAAGCTGCGGGAGCAAGGCCGCACCACCCCGGTTATCATGCTCACCGCCCGGGAGGAGGAGACGGACAAGGTCCGGGGCCTGGAGCTGGGGGCGGACGACTACATCACAAAGCCCTTTTCCATGCGTGAGCTGCTGGCCAGGGTGAAGGCCAACATCCGGCGCAGCGGGATGACCCCGGTTCCGGAGTCCCACAAGCTGGAACTGGGGCGGATCACCGTGGACGAGCAGGCGATGACCGTGAGCAAGGACGGTTCGCCCCTGGACCTGTCCCAGCGGGAGTATGAACTGGTGCGGACTCTGGCCGCCCATCGGGGCCAGGTCCTGTCCCGGGAGGCCCTGATGGAACAGGTGTGGAATTACGAGGGGTATGTGGGTGACGTGCGGGCCGTGGATGTGGCGGTGCGGCGCCTGCGGGAGAAGATCGAGGACGACCCCGCAGATCCCAAGTTTATTCTCACGAGAAGAGGCCTGGGGTACGCCTTTGGGGCGTAAACAGAGACAACCCCGGCGGGGTCGTCCAGCCGGCGCAGCCGGCCGGCGGCAGATGCCGCCGTACAAGTGTTTTGCCGCCAGGCAAAACCTTGGCGCAGGGCGAATTTAATTCGCCCGAGCAGAAAGGAACCGGGGCCCCCGTGGGCGGGGCCCATGGGGAGCGACCCCGCAGATCCCAAGTTTATTCTCACGAGAAGAGGCCTGGGGTACGCCTTTGGGGCGTGAGCAGCTGAAAGAGAAAGGGGGCGCCCTGCGTGCGCCGCAGCCTGCATATCAAACTGGTGCTGATCATGGTGCTGCTCATCGTATCGCTGATGACGGTGGTGGGCGCCTTCCTGATGAATTCGGTGACCGGTTACTACATCAATGATTTTTACGGACAGATCGCCGGGGCCTTCGGGGAGGACAACGTGGACTTCCTCCGGGATCTCCAGACGCCCACCGAGGGCGAGACGGACGGTGCGGCCATGCTGGACGAGGTGCTCTCCGCCTATGTGGGTGTGCTGGGTGTGGACGGCCGCAACCGCAACTACTATGTGCTGGATGGGACCACGGGCCGGTATCTGGCGGGCTCTTCCGAGGCCCCGGAGGGCGGACTGCAGATCACGCCCAATATTTCTAAGGCCCTGCTGGGCGAGGTGGGTGTGGAGAGCGACGCGGCTGCGGACTATATGGACGCCGCGGTTCCCATCACCCGGGGCGGGCAGTCCTATGTGGTCTACATCCTGGACAACCGGGAGACGGCCCAGAGCCTGAACGCGGCGATGTTCACCCTGATTCTGGAGGCTCTGGTGGTGGGTCTGGCCATCTCCATCCTGCTCTCCTTCCTGCTGTCCAAGACCATGGTCACCCCGCTGCAGCGCCTGACGGACGGTCTGCAGGAGGTGGCCGGGGGAGACTTCTCCAAAAAACTGGAGGTGACATCCCGGGACGAGATCGGACAGCTCACGGAGAGCTTCAACTCCATGGCGGGACAGCTGCAGACCACCATTGCCGCCGTGCGCAACGAGCGCAACAAGCTGGATACCCTGTTCCTCCACATGGCGGACGGCGTGGTGGCCTTTGACCGGGAGGGGAAGGTGATCCACTCCAACCCCGCCGCCAGCCGGATGCTGCTGCGCACCTTCGGAGAGCAGGACAGCTATGAGAAGCTGTTCGGGGATCTGTTTCCCCTGGAGCAGGTGGAGCAGGTGGACGGGCATCTCTCCGCGGAGCGGGAGGTGGCCGGGCGCTCCCTGGAGCTGCTGCTGGCCCCCTTCGCCCGGGGAGATCAGGGCGGCGTGCTGGTGCTGATCCACGACGTCACGGAGCAGCGGGCCGCCGAGCAGATGCGCAAGGACTTCGTGGCCAACGTGTCCCACGAGCTGCGCACGCCCCTGACCAATATCCGCAGCTATGCGGAGACGCTGGATGAGAGCCTGCCCGACCTGCCGCCGGAGATGGCCAAGAGCTTCCTGGAGGTCATCCTGAACGAATCGGACCGGATGACCCACATCGTGCAGGACCTGCTGACCCTCTCCCGGTTTGACTCGGGACGCAGTGAGCTTCACCTGGCCCGGTTCCCCTTCGGGAAGGCGGTGCGGGATACCTATCAGGCGGTTCTGATGGACGCCCAGAAGCATGCCCACACCCTGCATCTGGATCTGCCGGACGGCCTGCCGGAGATTCTGGCTGACCATGAGCGGGTCATGCAGGTCATGATGAACATTGTGTCCAACGCCATCAAATACACACCGGACGGCGGCACCATCCGGCTCTCCGCCGGCCGGGTGGAGGACCGGGTGTGGATGGAAGTGGACGACAACGGAATCGGAATCCCCAAGGCGGACCGGGACCGGATTTTTGAGAGATTTTACCGGGTGGACAAGGCCCGGTCCCGCCAGTCCGGCGGAACCGGTCTGGGCCTGTCCATCGCCAAGGAGATTGTGGATCTGCACCAGGGCAGGCTGTACCTGGTGGAAAAGCTGACCCCAGGTCTGACCATCCGGCTGGAGCTGCCGGTGGACGGCCCCCGGAAGGAGGGGGGCGGCCATGAGCGGTAAGCGGCGGTGGCTGGAGTGGGGGAAGGATGCGGTCATTGTGCTGCTGGCGATCTCCGCCGCCTATCTGCTGACCAAGACGCCCCTGGTGCAGGACAGCGGGTTTCTCCCCCAGGGGGAGACCGCCCAGACGGTGGAGAAGAACGACACGGTGACGCTTACCTCCGCAGCCTATCCCTCCAGACTGTCTGTGCGGGTGGAACAGGGACGGTACGCGGTGCAGTATGACCAGGCTCAGGTGGACAGCCTGTTTGCTGGGATGGGCCCGCTGCTGGGCGAGGCGCTGGTCTCGGCCGGGCAGCCGGAGCAGATCACCGAAGGACAGTGGCAGCGCTACCTCCAGGGCCTGAGTATCTATTTTGACTTTTCCGGGGAAATCCCCCTGTCTGCCCTGGGCAGCTGGATCCAGGGAGAGAGGACCTGCGAACTGGAGGACTCCGCCAGGAGGATTGTGCTGGCGGCTGGGGTGGGCGACGAGGTGCTGCTGAGTTACCAGGCCCAGGACGGGAACTTCTACGTCTGCGAGACGAGACTGTCCAAAAGTCTCCATCTCAGCCCGGCGGTGGAGGGCATTGAGGAGAACGGAGCCCTGTTTGCCTTTGAGAGCGACCAGATGGAGGCATTCCTGGATCCCTACACGCTGTTGACGGAGGAGACGGGGGGTACGGTTTATACCGCCGTGACGCCGATTTCCGCCAGCAGTGATCTGACGCAGCTGCTGGAGAACCTCTCTTTCAACGGACAGAACCACACGTCCATCAGCGGCGGCGAGGCCTTTCTGGAGGGGGAGAACCGGCTGGAGATCCAGAACAACGGGACGGTGATCTACCGGGCCGGCCAGCAGGGAAAATATGAGGTCGCCTACAGCGGAAGCGAACCCACACTGGCGGAGATGATCGAGACGGTGCGCAAGCTGGCGGAGGACACCGTGGGCTCACTGTGCGGAGAGGCCAGGCTCCACCTGATCTCCGCCCAGGAGACGGCGGAGGGTTGGCAGATCCAGTTCGGTTATCAGCTCAACGGCAGTTCAGTCTGGCTCTATCAGGACGGCTGGGCGGCCCAGTTTCTGGTGCGGGACGGGACCGTCAGCGAATTTACGCTGCATTTCCGCAGCTACACCGCCACCGAGGAGCAGGCTCTGATGCTGCCTGTGTACCGGGCTGCCGTCATGCTGCCCGGCCTGACGGAGGAGCAGCTGGAGCTGGTGGTGCAGTACCGGGACCAGGGCGACGCGGAGATCTCACCGATCTGGGTGGCGCAGTGAGGGCCGGGCCCGGCGCCGCGTGCCCCGGATGTTCCGGAGGAGAGCCCCTGACGGTATGACGATGGAAAGGATATGCCATGGAGTGGAGCAAAGTAAAAAACATCATCATTCTATTGCTCCTGCTGGTCAACGGCTTCCTGCTTGTGCTGGTGGGAATGCGTCAGGAGAGAACCGACCAGTATCAGCGCTCTGCGCTGACCCAGGCGGTGGAAGTTCTGGAGCAGAACGGCATTCAGGTGGAGGAAGAGAAGCTGTCCGATGTCCAGGGCCTGGTTTCCCAGAGCGTGGAGCGCAGTACCCAGGGCGAGCAGGACCTGGTGCGGACCCTGCTGGGGGAAGACGCGGTGCGGGTGGATCAGGGCGGCGGCCTGTACACCTATGAGAACAGCAGGGGACAGGTGAGCATCCGCCCGGGCGGGGAGATTTCCGCCCGGATGGCGGCGGACGGCGGCTGGGAGACCCAGGATCCCCTGTCCCACGCCCAGCAGCTGCTGGACAACGCCGGAGTGAAGGCGGAACTGCTGGAGGCACAGCTGGAGCAGGGCTCCGGCACCGTGCTGTTCCGGCAGCAGTGGCAGGCAGCGCCGCTGTTTTCCAGCCACATCTTGTTCGCCTACCAGGACGGCCGGCTGACCGGAATCGAGGGTACGCTGCTGATTCAGGAACAGGGACAGACCTCTGCGGTGGGCGATACGGGGGAGGCCATTACCCTGCCGACCGCACTGCTGCGCTTCCTGGACGGCGTGCTGACCAGCGGTGAGGTATGTACTGCCATTGAGTCCATGCAGGCGGGGTATCTGGCCAGTCAGTCCTTTTCCGGGTCCATCAGCCTCAACCCCACCTGGCTGATCCGGAGCGATACGGCGGACTACTATCTGAGCGCGGTGACCGGGGAACTCACCCGGGTGAGCGAGGGCTGATCCGCCTGCGGCGGCGCATCGCATGGGAGCCCGCCCAGGTTTTCCAGCCGCAGCACGGCGGCGGCGAACACCAGGGCCGCGGCGATCAGATCGGTGCAGGCGGACTGCTGTGCCGCAGGGGTCCCGGAGGCGGCCTGATGCAGGGTGCGGGCGGACAGGCAGAGAAAGTAGCCCAGAGCCCCCACCGTGATACAGCCCGCGGTGCGGCGCAGGGGAAAGACGGACGGGCCGGAAGAAGTTCCGGAGCCGTCCAGCAGACCGCAGACCTGCGCCCGCTGCTGCTCCAGGGCGCGCAGGGACAGGAACAGCCCTGCGATGACCGCCAGGAGAAACCCGGCCGATTCGTCCAGTGTTGCCAGCGTCCCCCGCAGAGTCTCCCGATCCATGGATGAACACCCCCTTTTCCAAAATATTATGCGGTGCCGGCAGAGTTCGTGCGCATGAAAGACAGGCCCTGTCACATAAGATGTCCTGTGAGACAAACGATGTGGGGGGCGGGCTTTCTATGCATTCGATCCTTGCCGGCACGCTGCTGCTGACCGCCACCGGCCTGTTTTCCCAGGTGGTGGGGTTCCTGTACCGGATTGTGCTGTCCCGGATGATCGGCGCGGAGACCATGGGTCTCTATCAGCTGGTGATGCCGGTGTACTCCGTGATGCTCTCCCTGACCGCGGTGGGGCTGACGGTGGCGGTGTCCACCCTGTCCGCCCGTCACCACGCCCTGGGAGATCCGGGCACGGTGAAGCTGACCCTGCGCCGGGCGCTGGAGTGTTTTTTTCTGGTGGCGGTGCCGTTGGGTGCGGCGGTGATTCTGGCCTCGGATCCCATCTCGGTGTATCTGATCGGGGACGCCAGAACCAGGCTGGGCATCGTGCTGCTGGTGCCTTGCGTCCTGCTGACCGGGGTGGAAAACCTCCACAAGCACTGCTTTTACGGAATCGGACGGGTGCGTCCGCCGGCGGCGTCGGAGACGGTGGAACAGGTGATCCGGGCGTCGGCGGTGATTCTCCTGCTGGCGGTGCTGCTGCCCCGGTCCGAGGAGAAGACGGTGGGGATCATTGTGGCGGGGATGGTGCTCTGTGAGATCTGCTCCGCCGTTACGCTGAGCGTTCTGTTCCGGAACTTCTGGCGCAGGAATCCTCCCCCTCCCGCCCGCAGCACCGTCACCCGCAGACAGCTGGCGGCCATTGCCCTGCCGGTGGGGGCCACCTCGCTGCTGGGCACGCTGCTGGGTTCGGCCAATGCGGTGATGATTCCCGCCAGACTGGTGGCGGGGGGCGCCCGGGCCTCCCAGGCCATGGCGGAATTCGGGGTGATCTGCGGGATGACCCTGCCGCTGCTGGCGCTGCCCACGGGATTCATCGGCGCGCTGTGCCTGGTGATGGTGCCCGACCTGGCCCGGCGCACGGCCCAGGGAAGCCGTACGGCTGCGGCCGGCTTCCTGGACCGGGTGGTGACGGCAACCTCCCTGTTCATGGCGCCCGCCATGGCCCTGCTGGCGGTCATCGGGCCGACGGTGGGGCGCAGCCTGTTCCGGAATGAGAGTGTGGGGGCGTTTATCGTCCCGCTGGCCGTGGGCACCCTGCTGGGCTGTTATCAGTCGGTACTGGGGGGAGCGCTGAACGGCCTGGCTCTCCAGGGCCGGGGAGCCCGCAACGCCATTGTCAGCGACGCGGTCCAGCTGGCCTGCACCTGGCTGCTGGTGCCCCGGTGGGGACTGGCCGGATTTGTGTTCGGCTTCCTGCTGTCCTCCGCGGCGGGGATGGCGCTGAACCTGATCTCGGTACTGCGGGCGGCGCAGCTCCGCCCCCGTCTGTTTTCCTGGTTTGTCCGGCCGGTGCTGGCCGCTGTGTTTATGGGCCTGTGGTGCCTGCTGTTCTTCCGGGTGCTGGAACAGGCCGGATGTCCCGCCGGGTGGGCCTGCGTGCTGTGCGCCCTGCTGGGACTGGTGTTGTACTGCGCGGCTCTGCTGGCCCAGGGGTTGTCTGTGAAAGATCTCCTGCCCCGGCGAATGAGACAGGAGTCCACGGGAAGGTGAGCGATGTGAAGATTCTGATTTCCACCGGCGGAGGAGATCCGTCCAATTACGTCCGCGCGGTCCGGCTGACCGGCGGAGATCCGGACCCGGTCTATCTGCCAGCCCCGGCTGCCGGCGGCTATGCCGGGCTGATCTTGGCGGGGGGCGAGGACATGGACCCCGCCCTGTTCGGACAGCCCAACCGGGGTTCCCGGGGAATCGACCTGGCCCGGGACAGGGCGGAGCTGGCTCTGCTCAGCGCGTTCCTGGAGGCGGGCAAGCCGGTGCTGGGCATCTGCCGGGGCCTTCAGGTGGCCAATGTGTGGGCGGGCGGCGACCTGATCCAGGACCTGGGCGAGGGTCTGAATCCCTTCCATCAGCGGCAGGGAGATGCGGTCCACCCGGTGCGGGCTGTGCCGGGCAGCCGGCTGGAGCGGCTGTACGGGACGCTCTTCCCGGTGAACAGCAACCACCATCAGGCGGCGGGGCGGCTGGGACAGGGCCTCCAGGTGACGGCGCGGTCTGAATCCGGTGTGGTGGAGGGAATGGAACATGGCAGCCTCCCCCTGATGTGCGTTCAGTTCCACCCGGAGCGCATGATGGGGGAGCTGGCCAGGCCGGATACGGTGAATGGCGAGGCATTGTTCGCGGATTTTATCATGCGGTGCGCAAGCCGCTGAAAAAAGCAGCACATCCGGATTTTGGATGTGCTGCTTTTCCTTGTGATTGAGAGCGGCCGGGCCTCAGCCCATGGACGCTCAGCCCATGGACGCCAGCTGCTCCTCCAGCTTGGCGATGAGGGCCTTGAGCTTTTCCGCCCGGTCCTGTTCGGCGGCCACCACCGCCTCCGGGGCCTTGTTCAGGAAGCCGGGGTTGCTGAGCTTGGCCTCCAGCCCCTTCAGCTCGCCCTGCTTCTTGACCAGGTCTTTGGTCAGCCGGGCCTTCTCCTTGGCGATGTCCACCAGCTGGGCCAGGGGCAGGTAGGCCTTGGCCATGTGGGTGACGTCGCACACCATGCCGGCGGTGTCCGTCAGGTCGTCCGTCTGGATGGTCACGTCGTCGCACCAGGCCAGCCGCTTCAGGTGGGCCACCCCGGTGGAAAAGATGTCCTTCGCGCCGGTGACCAGGGTGAGGTGGGCCTTCCTGGAGGGGGGCACGTTCATCTCCGCCCGCCGGGCCCGGATGGCCCGGATCACGTCCATGACGGCCTCCATGGCCTGTTTGGCCTCCCCGTCCGCCCAGGCTGGGTCGGCCGTGGGCCAGCTCTCCAGCATCAGGTAGTCCCCCGCCCCTTCGCTGTGGGGCAGGGCCTGCCAGATCTCCTCGGTGATAAAGGGCATGAAGGGGTGGAGGAGCTTCAGCGTCTCGGTGAGGACAAACACCAGCACGTGCTGGGCGTTCTCCTTGGCCTGCTGGTCATCCCCCTGGAGGCGGGCCTTGGTCAGCTCGATATACCAGTCGCAGAAGTCGCTCCAGATGAAGTCGTACACCTTGGCACTGGCCACACCCAGCTCGTAGGCCTCCATGTTCTCGGTTACCTCGCCGATGACCTCCCCCAAGCGGCACAGGATCCACTTGTCCTCCGGCTCCAGATGGCCGGGCAGGCGGTTGTCCTCCACGGTGAGATTCATCTGGACGAACCGGCTGGCGTTCCAGATCTTGTTGGCGAAGTTGCGCATGGCCTCGCACTTCTCCACGTAGAAGCGCATGTCGTTGCCGGGGCTGTTGCCGCTGACCAGGTTGAAGCGCAGGGCGTCCGCGCCGTATTTCTCCGCCATCTCCAGCGGGTCAATGCCGTTGCCCAGGGACTTGGACATCTTGCGGCCCTGGTCGTCCCGCACCAGGCCGTGGATGAACACGGTGTGGAAGGGGGGCTTTCCGGTGTGCTCACAGCCGGAGAAGATCATCCGGGCCACCCAGAAGAAGATGATGTCGTAGCCGGTGACCAGCACGTCGGTGGGGTAGAAATACTTGAGATCCTCGGTCTCCTCCGGCCAGCCCAGGGTGGAGAAGGGCCACAGGGCGGAGGAGAACCAGGTGTCCAGCACGTCCTCCTCCTGGACGATGTGCTTGGAATGGCAGTGCTCACATTCCGTGGGATCGGTCTCGGACACGGTGATGTGGCCGCAGTCCTGGCAGGTCCAGGCGGGGATCTGGTGGCCCCACCACAGCTGCCGGGAGATACACCAGTCGTGGACATTCTCCATCCAGTTGGTGTAGGTCTTGGAGAACCGGTCGGGGACGAATTTCACTTCCCCATCGTTCACCACCCGCAGGGCCTCCCGGGCCAGAGGGGCCATCTTCACAAACCACTGGGCGGAGATCAGGGGCTCCACGTCGCTGTGGCAGCGGTAGCAGGTGCCCACGTTGTGCTGGTGGGGCTCCACCTTCACCAGGTAGCCCTGCGCCTCCAGGTCGGCCACGATGGCCTTCCGGGCCTCGTAGCGGTCCATACCGGAGTAGCGGCCGTAGCCCTCCACCACTTTGCCGTTGTCGTCCAGCACCCGGATGGTGTCCAGGTTGTGGCGCAGGCCCACCTCGAAGTCGTTGGGGTCGTGGGCGGGGGTCATCTTCACGCAGCCGGTGCCGAACTCCATGTCCACGTACTCATCGGCCACAATGGGCATCTCCCGGCCCACCAGGGGCAGGATGCACGTTTTGCCCACGATGTCCTGATACCGCTCATCGTTGGGGTTGACGGCCACGCCGGTGTCCCCCAGCATGGTCTCCGGCCGGGTGGTGGCCACGATGACATAGCGGCCCTCCTCCCCGGCGATGGGGTAGCGGATGTGCCAGAAGGAGCCGGGCTTGTCCTTGTACTCCACCTCGGCGTCGCTTAGTGCGGTGACGCAGTGAGGGCACCAGTTGATGATGCGGCTGCCCTTGTAGATGAGCCCCTTCTGATACAGGGAGACAAACACGTGGCGCACCGCCTTGGAAAGCCCCTCGTCCATGGTGAACCGGGAGCGGTCCCAGTCACAGGAGGCGCCCAGCTTTTTCTGCTGCTGGACGATGCGCCCGCCGTACTTCTTTTTCCAGTCCCACACCCGCTCCAGGAACTTTTCCCGGCCCAGATCATAGCGGGTGAGTCCCTCCTTGGTGCGCAGCTCCTCCTCCACCTTGATCTGGGTGGCGATGCCGGCGTGGTCGGTGCCGGGCACCCACAGCGCGGCATAGCCCTGCATCCGTTTGAACCGGATCAGGATGTCCTGGAGGGTGGAGTCCATGGCGTGGCCCATATGGAGCTGGCCGGTGACGTTGGGAGGGGGCATGACAATGGTGAAGGGCTTCTTGTCCGGGTCGCGGTGACCGGCGAAGCAGCCGTTGCGCTCCCACATCTCGTAGATGCGGCCCTCCACCTCCTGGGGCTCGTAGACTTTCGGCAGTTCTTTTTTCACAGATTACACTCCTTATTCGGGGCGGGATTTCAGACCCTGCCGGGCATGATAAAAAATCGCCCCGAGCGTTTTGCTCAGGGCGATTTGAAAAACCGCGGTACCACCTGAATTTCCCTTGCGGGACACTCGTTGCCTCTGTAACGGGAGAACCCGCCGCGCCCTACTGACCCGTTCAGGCGCGAAGCTCCGGGACCACCTTCCACACCCATGGAGAATGCCTCGCACCGGCCGGCATCTCTCTGAGACTCCAAACTGGCGTGTACTCTTCCCTTCCAAGCCTTTTTACCCTGACAGTATATGCAAAAGAAGGGGGTTTGTCAAGGAAAATGTGAGGAGACAGGGCGCCCCTGGGCCGATCTGCGCGGTGGGCCCCGGAGCGCGGCGGGTTACTCCAGATCGTCAATCCGCATGCGGTTGAGATCCTCCCGGGCCCGCCGGCGCTTCTGGCAGCGGTAGAGGAGGAAGAACACCAGGGTGGGGATATTGAACACCGCCAGGGCGGCCAGGGCCAGCAGGGCCGTGGCCCCATAGGCTGTCCCAATCAGGTTGGTGCCGGCCACCAGCCCCACCACCAGCGCCGCCGCCACGCTGAACACGGCGGACACGATGGGCAGGATGCGGCCCCAGCGCAGGTTCCGGCGGGACAGGTACACCTGCAGAAAGGACAGCAGCAGGGTGGGTAAGGGAAGCGCGTACAGCGCATACAGCAGCATGATGCCCAGCATGGTCGGCCCAACTGCAGCACTTGCCTGATTCGGCATGATCAGCCCTCCTCTTTTTGCCTGGTCATCTTATACTCGTGGATGAGCAGTTTGGCGGTGTCGAAGTCCAGCTTGTCGTTCACCGCCAGCCGCTTGATGAGGGACACATAGGGGTCCGCCCCCTCCTGCTCCCCGATCCGGATCTTCTGGATCAGCCGGTCCAGCCGCAGGCGCACGGTGGGATAGGTCACGTCATACTGCCGGGCCATCTCCTTCAGGGAGCCGGAGGCCAGAATGAATTTTTTGATGAACACCAGATCCTCGGCCTCCAGGGCGGACAGCCAGTCGGGAAGATAGTCCATCCCATCACCGCCTTTCACTATATTAAATATATACTTTAATAAAATTAAAGTCAAGTAAAAAATAAAAAGGGTCAATCATTTTTTCTGTGGGATTAACGCGCAGCCCACCAAGATATGGTAACTGGTCGCCACTCTTGACAGCGCG
>CALWXG010000050.1 GCA_944385435.1 uncultured Oscillospiraceae bacterium | reverse complement strand
GACTCCTTCACGCCGGTATCCTCCGGATGCAGGGCCAGATAAAGCTGGCGGGTATACTCCGGCTGCTTGAACAGAAAAGTGAACACCGAGTCCTTCACACTGCGATTCATATCTGGCATAGGGACAACTTCTCTCTTTTTCTGATCCTATTATAGCCGATTTCCTCCTGAAATAGCAATGGGAACCGAACCTGAAATTCGAACAAAAACAGAACAATGCGTGCAGGGCTGATGCGGAAACGAAACGCCGGACAGCACCCGCAGCCGTTTCTTCTGCGGATCTGCCTGTGATGGAAGGGAAAGGCGGGAGGCAGCATGGGCGAGCCCCCCTTCCCGCAGATCGTCTGGACACCGGCGGCAGCGGTCAGGTGATTGGGAAACAGCCAGGCCCTCCGGGAAGCCTTGTTCCGCATGCAGGCTGCTTCACACCCCATGGGTGTACCGCACGTCCGGATTCAGCCGTTCACTCAGACGCCGTGACGCACCTGATCAGGATGCGCCCCTGAGCAGGACGCGGGTCTTGCGCCGGCAGGGGGGCGGCCCGGCGGCGGATCCCGGCCCGGCGCGCAGGAGCCGAGATATCCGGATTGTGGAAACGGGAGGGGGAATTTTGCCTAAACTTTGCTCAGCGGAGGGGAAACGGCGGAAAAAACACGGGGAAAACATTGACGAGCAGGGCGGATGTTTGTAAGATAAGAGACGCAGGTCAAACTGAATATGGAGGGAAATGCACATGCTTTTGAAAGACGCGCAGGTCGGGCAGGTCTGCGTGGTGGAGGAGATCCATCTGCCCTTTCAGCTGGAGCGCCGTCTGGAGGCGCTTGGCATGACCAGGCAGACGCCCCTGTCTGTCCTGAACCGGAAGGGAAAGGGAATTTTGATTGTCAAGCTGCGGGGCGCCCGCTTCGCCTTGGGGTACAACATCACAAAGAGCATTGAAGTGAGGTGTGCCCAATGAGCGCGGAGATGACAATCGGGTTCATCGGGAACCCCAACTGCGGCAAGACCACCCTGTTCAACGCCTACACCGGCGCCAACCTGAAGGTGGCGAACTGGCCGGGCGTCACAGTGGAAAAAGTGGAGGGCGCCATCCAGGACCACGGGATGAACATCCATCTGGTGGACCTGCCCGGCACCTACAGCCTCACCTCCTACACCATGGAGGAGACGGTGTCCCGTCAGTTCATCCTCAGCGATGAGGTGGATGTGATGATCAACGTGGTGGACGCCTCCACCCTGGAGCGCAGTCTGTATCTCACCCTGCAGCTGCTGGAGCTGGGCAAGCCGGTGGTCATGGCCCTGAATATGATGGACATTGTGGAGAAGCGGGGCATGGAGATCGACATGCACCGTCTGCCGGAGATGCTGGGCATCCCCGTGATCCCCGTGTCTGCCCGGAAGCGCCGGGGCCTGGATGTGCTGCTCCACGCCGCCATCCACCACAAGGGAGTCACCGGCCCGGATCAGCTGATCCACGAGCACAAATACGTGTCCAAACACCAGCACGACCACCACGCGGAGTACGCCATGGTCTACTCCGATGAGATCGAGGGGAAGATCGACCAGATCATCACGGTGCTCAAGCAGCGCTGGCCCGGGCTGAAGAATTACCGATGGCACGCCCTGAAGCTGCTGGAGGGGGACAAGGAGATCACGGAGAAGTATCCGGTGGACCTGCCCCAGGTGCTGGACCGCAGCTACGAGTCGGACATCATCAACCAGAAGTACGATTTCATCGGAGAAGTGATCGACGAGGTGCTGCTCCATAAGCAGAAGCAGGACCTGTTCACGGAGAACGTGGACCGGGTGCTCACCCACAAGATCTGGGGCATCCCCGTCTTCCTGGGCATCATGGCCGTCACATTTTTCCTCACCTTCACCGTGGGCGACTGGATCAAGGGCTTCTTTGAACTGGGCATCGGCTGGCTGTCCGACACGGTGAGCACGGCTCTGGCGGCGGGCAGTGTGAACCCGGTGATCACCTCCCTGGTGGTGGACGGTATCATCGCCGGCGTGGGCACCATCGTCACCTTCCTGCCCAACATCCTGATTCTGTTCCTCTGTCTGGCCCTGCTGGAGGACAGCGGCTATATGGCCCGGGTGGCCTACGTCATGGAGGGGCTGATGAGCCGGCTGGGGCTGTCCGGCAAGGCCTTCATCCCCATGCTGCTGGGCTTCGGCTGCACGGTGCCCGCCATCATGGCCTCCCGCGCCCTGGAGAACAAGCGGGACCGGTACAAGGTGATGCTGGTCACCCCCTTTATGAGCTGCAACGCCCGGCTCACCATCTACATTCTGTTCGCCGAGATGTTCTTCGGGGACAGCGCCATGCTCGTGGCCTACTCCATGTATCTCATCGGCATTGTGGTGGCCATCGCCGTCTCCGCCATTCTCCACCTGCTGGACCGGAAGAGCAGCACCAACTATCTGCTCATCGAGCTGCCGGAGTACAAGATGCCGGACGCCCGCACCGTGGCCATCTACGTGTGGGAGAAGATCAAGGACTACCTGGGCAAGGCCGGCACCACCATCTTCCTGGCCACCCTCCTCATCTGGGTGGTGCTGAACTTCGGACCCCAGGGCTACGCCGGAGGGATGGGAGACAGCTTCGGCGCCATCATCGGGCGCTGGCTGGTGCCTCTCTTCGCCCCCATCGGCCTGGGCTTCTGGCAGATCGTGGTGGCCCTCATCGCCGGCATCTCCGCCAAGGAGGTGGTGGTGTCCAGCTGCGCGGTGCTCTTCGGAATTGTCAACGCCAGCTCCCCGGAGGGCATGTCCGCCTTTTCCCAGGCGCTGGCCGGCATCGGCTTCGGCCAGTTCAACGCCTTCTGCCTGATGGTGTTCTGCCTGCTGTACATCCCCTGCGCCGCCACCCTGGCCACCATCCGCAAGGAGGCCAACAGCTGGAAGTGGATGTGGATCACCGCCGCGTTCCAGCTGGGAGTGGCCTGGATCGTCACCTTTGCGGTCTATCAGATCGGGACATTCCTGTTCTGAGCCGGGACCGGAGGGAGCGGAAGATGGGAACTGCGGCTGTGGTTGCGGCCATCCTGGCCTGCTGCGCCCTGGCCCTGCGGGGGCTGGTGCGCCGCAGGCGGAGGGGCTGCGGGGACTGTGCCGGCTGCCCCCGGCGCGGCACAGACCGATGCGGGCAGGAGCACGGCGGCTGAGCGGGGAGCCGGGTCCAGATTTTTTTGAAATCCCCCTTGACAACCGGCCGGGAACTGTGTATTATTAGATCAAAGATTAAACAATAATTTAATCGAATCGCGGAACACAACCGGAAGGGGATGCCGTTATGAAAAAGACCTACAAGATCGATGTGGACTGTGCCAACTGCGCCAACAAGATGGAGCAGGCTGCCTGCAGGACGGAGGGCGTGCAGAGCGCCACGGTGAACTTCATGACCCTGAAGATGATCGTGGAGTTTGCGGAGGGGCATGACCCCAAGACCGTCATGGAACAGGTGCGGAAGAACTGCAAAAAAGTGGAGAGTGACTGCGAGGTCTTTCTGTAAGACCGCGCTGCCGGCGCCCCGGCCGCCCAGAGGCGGATGGGGCGCTTTTCCCCCGAGAACGATTAAACAATCGCTTAATTACGTGAGAGGTGAACAACGGTGCAGGATTGGATTGAGACGGGGCTGCTGGCGGTGGTGGCCGTTCTGGCCGCGGTGCTGCGCCTTCTGGGGCAGCGCCCGTCCAGCGGGATGACGGGAAGGCAGAAGACCATGCTCTGGCGGATTCTGGCGGCCTCGGTGCTGCTGCTGGTGCTCCAGACCCTGGGGGCGGAGGCCTTCGATGCCCTGGGCGGTGTGGGGCGCTGGGTGCGGCTGGCCTGCTATCTGGCAGACTACGCCGTCATCGGGCATGACATTCTCCGGAAGGCGTTCCTGGGGATCCGGAACGGCCAGGTGTTTGACGAGAACTTCCTCATGGCCGTGGCCACCCTGGGCGCCCTGGCCCTGGCGGTATATGAGAACGGGGACTATCTGGAGTCCATCGCGGTGATGCTCTTCTATCAGGTGGGGGAGTGGTTCCAGTCCTATGCGGTGGGCCGCAGCCGCAGGAACATCAGCGACCTGATGGACATCCGGCCTGACTACGCCAATTTGGAGACAGACGGGAGACTGGAGCAGGTGGACCCGGACGAGGTGGAGGTGGGCACGGTGATCGTGGTCCAGCCCGGCGAGAAGGTGCCCATTGACGGTGTGGTGACGGAGGGAGCCTCTACGCTGAACACCGCCGCCCTCACCGGGGAGTCCCTGCCCCGGGAGGTGCGGGAGGGGGACGAGATCATCAGCGGATGCGTCAACATGACCGGCCTGCTGAAGATCCGCACCACCAGGGAATTCGGAGAGTCCACCGTATCCAAGATCCTGGACCTGGTGGAGAACGCCTCCTCCCGGAAGTCCCGGTCGGAGGACTTCATCTCCAAATTCGCCCGGATCTACACTCCGGCGGTGTGCGGCGCCGCCCTGGCGCTGGCGGTGCTGCCGCCTGTGGTCCTGCTGGCGCTGGGCGGGGCCCCCGGCTGGGAGACCTGGATCTACCGGGCTCTCACCTTCCTGGTGGCCAGCTGTCCCTGCGCCCTGGTCATCAGCATCCCCCTGTCCTTCTTCGCCGGCATCGGCGGGGCCAGCAAGGCCGGCGTGCTGGTGAAGGGCTCCAACTACCTGGAGACCCTGTCCCAGACCAGGATCGTGATGTTTGACAAGACCGGCACCCTCACCCGGGGCGTGTTTGAGGTCAACGGCATTCACCACAGCGGTATGGACGAGGGGCAGCTGGTGGAGTACGCCGCCCTGGCGGAGAGCGCCTCCTCCCACCCCATCAGCAAGAGCCTCCAGCGGGCCTACGGCCGGGAGATTGACCGCTCCCGGGTGAAGGACATCCGGGAGCTCAGCGGGGAGGGAGTGCTGGCCCGGGTGGACGGGCACGAGGTGGCGGCCGGAAACGACAAGCTCATGGACCGGCTGAACGTTCACTACATCAGCTGCCACAGCGTGGGGACCATCATCCACATGGCGGTGGACGGCCGGTATATGGGGCACATTGTCATCTCCGATGTGGAGAAGCCCACCTCCCGGGAGGCCATTCGGCAGCTGAAGGCGGCCGGGGTGGAGAAGACCGTCATGCTCACCGGCGACGCTGAGGCGGTGGCCCGGCAGGTGGCCGCCGACCTGGGCGTGGATCAGGTGTACAGCCAGCTGCTGCCGGCGGACAAGGTGGCGAAGGTGGAGGAGGAGCTGGCCCGGAAGCCGGCCAAGGCCAGGCTGGCCTTTGTGGGGGACGGCATCAACGATGCCCCCGTGCTGCGCCGGGCGGACATCGGCATCGCCATGGGGGCCATGGGCTCCGACGCGGCCATCGAGGCCGCCGATGTGGTGCTGATGGATGACGATCCCCTGAAGATTGCCACGGCCATCCGCATCTCCCGGAAGTGCCTGGGCATCGTCTACCAGAACATCGTGTTTGCCATTGCCATCAAGCTCATCTGCCTGGTGCTGGTGGCCCTGGGTCTGGCCAACATGTGGCTGGCGGTGTTTGCCGATGTGGGCGTCATGATTCTGGCGGTGCTCAATGCCATCCGGGCGCTGTTTGTCCGGAAATGACCATATAACGGAAAAGATCAGGCTCACGGAGGGTGGAGCCTGATTTTTTCTTGCCCGGAGGGGGCAGTGAACCCGGCGGGAAGAGGGCGCCGCAGGGGGCAAAATCCCGTGCTCCGGGGCGGGTTTTTCCCGGAAAACCGGTGCGGCCTGCCTGAAATTGCGCAGCCCATAAAAAGTCTTTACGAAAACGGGATAGAATGGTATGATAAAAACATGGTTATCAGGTCCGGACTGCACAGTTTCCCTGTCCGGTGTCCAGGCAGGGAAATCTGGATGATCTCCCTGCCATAATCTGCCGAGAACGGGGGAAGTATGGATGATAAGCGGGCAAGACCATTATCTGTGGGCGGGATTGATCCTGCTTTGCTTCAATTTGCTTCACTTTACCCGTCAGAGAAAGCTGCCGGATCAGAATACAAAGACCTTTTTGATCGGCATTGTGCTGGGCATGCTGGTGTGCGCCATGGGGATTGTGATGAGTGCGGCGGAGAGCGGAAGGTTTTTCCTGGGGGAGAAAGTGACCCTGTGCCTCCTCTCCGGCACTGCGGTGGTGCAGGTGCTGCTGCCCTATGAGCTGCTCCGGTTCATTTCCAGCCGATTGGGGTATGATGCGAACCGGGAGCGGCGGATTGACCTGCTGGGGCTCATCCCCGTTCTGGCCTTCATTCTGCTTGCGGTTTTGAACATCCCTATGGAGCTGTTCTGGACAGTCACGGAGGAGGGGCAGATCCAGCTCCAGCTCTGGCACTTCTGGTATGTGAACGGACTGCTGCTCTACTACCTGTTTGACCTGAGCTATCTGCTGGCCTACCGCAGGGAGATGGAACGGCAGAGCTGGAACGTGCTGATGGAGGCCAGCGGGATCATGCTCTTCGGCCTGGTGATTGAGTACTATTTCCGGGTGGATTTGTTTTTCGGGTTCCCGTTGGCGCTGTCCATTTCGCTGCTTCATCTGACCATCAAGAATCCCAACGCCTACATCGACCAGGGCACCCATGTGTTCAGCGACCGGTATTTCGGCATCTGGATGGCGGAGAAACTGGCGGCGGCGAGGAAGGGCGCGCTGGTTGCTGTAGACTGTTATCAGATGAACCAGATCATCCGGCTTTATGCGGATGGAACCGGGGCGGAATTTGAGACAAAGGTGGCGGAGTCGCTGTGGGGGATGACGGCGGTTCCTCACGTGTTCCGGCTGATGCGGGGCCGCTTCGCCATCTGGACGGAGACGGAAAAGGAGGCAGACCAGCTGCTGGAAGCCTGCGCCCAGCGGCTGAATGCGCCGTTTCAGATTAAAGGACAGTCTGTTCGATGCCCGGCTGTGGTGGTGAAAATTTCCCTGGATGAGGGGAAACTGAGTATGGATGAGCTGATCTCCTACATCAGCTTCTGCCTTCAGAGAACGTCAGGGCAGGACAAGATTCAGGTGGTCCGGGACAGCCCTGAGCTTCGCGCCAATTTTGAATATGAGCTGGAAATTGAACGTTTCTTCAAAGAGGCGTTGGAGAAGGACTTGTTTCAAGTCTGGTATCAGCCGGTTTACTCGCTGCATCAGGGGCGGTTTGTGTCCCTGGAGGCCCTGAGCAGGCTGAAGCATCCCCAGCTGGGATGGATCTCACCGGAGCTGTTTATCCGTATCGCGGCCCGCAGGGGACTTCTGCCCCAGATCATGCCCAGACAGCTGGAGCGGATCTGCCGGTTTGCCAGGGAAAACCGCAAGATGTTCCGGTTCATCCGGAACATCAAAATCAACCTGTCCCCCCAGGAGCTGGCCGAGCCGGAATACTGCGAAAAGCTGCTGAATATCATCCGGGAGAACGGCCTGCCCATGACCTTGTTCCAGTTTGAGCTGACGGAGAACACCGCCACGGAGTACAGCAAGGAGTTGGATGGATGCATTCAGAGGCTCCGGCGGGCCGGGGTGGGGCTGTGCCTGGACGATTTCGGGTCCGGCTACGCCAACCTGAACGCGGTGATGCGCCTGCCGTTCTCCGTGATCAAGCTGGACCGCTCGCTGCTCACGGGAATCTGTGAGGACGGGTCTGTCTCTGTCTTCTATCAGAATATGGTGTTCATTCTGAACCAGCTGGGCTACAGCGTCATTGCGGAGGGCGTGGAGAAGCGGCAGGAGGTGGACCTCCTCTCCATGTGGGGAGTGGACCTGATCCAGGGGTATTATTTTTCGGCGCCTTTGCCCCCGGACCAGCTTCTGGAGCTGCTGTCCGCCTCCAATCCGTGAGCGCGCTCCGGAGGGGCGGCGGGAACGGCCGCTGCGCGGCCGGCGGGTTGTATGACTTCGTGCAAAAGAAACAGGGTATACCGGATTCCCGAGGATGGCAGATCCCCTGCGGGGCAGGCGGAAGTGCTGCCGAGGGAAAGGAAGGTGGAAATTATGTCTGATGAGTATCGGCGCATCACAGACCCTTCCAGGACCAGTGAGGCAATTGAGCTGACCAAATTCCTGGTGCACAAACACTACTGTGAAAATGACTTTCTGGCGGACGAGACGTTGTTTGACGATCCGTTTCTCTGGTTCGGTGCGGCAGACCAGGAGTTTGCCACAGGGCGGGAAACGGTGCTGGATATTTTTCGCCAATTCCAGGGGAAGGTTCCCAAGTGCAATATCACGGGGGAAGAGTACCGCGCTGAAATGGTTGCGCCGGATGTGTGCCTGGTGGTCGGGCGGATGTGGATCACCACCGACCCGTCCACCAGAATCTATATTCAGGTGCACCAGCGTATCTCCACCTGTATCCGGTGGACGGGAGAAAAGGCCCGATGCTGTCTGATCCATATTTCCAACCCGTATTCCGAGATGGAGCAGGACGATGTGGGATTTCCCGAGAAGATGGCGAAGCAGTCCAGAGAGTATATGCAGCAGCAGCTGGAGGAGCAGAAAAAGCTGACCCAGTCTGCCGTGTCCGAACTGGCCAGCATCTACCACACAGTGCCCTGCGGAATTGTCCGTCTGCTGCGGAAGAACGGCAGCTATGAGCTTCTGACCTTCAACCGGACGCTGGCGGATCAGCTGGGTGTGGCGGAGAAGGATATCCCGAAACTGGACTGGTCCCAGGGCTTTTCCCAGCAGGTTGTGGCAGAGGACGCCGGGATTCTGAGCAATGCCCTGGACCAGCTGACGCAGCCCGGGTGCAGCACCAATGTGGACTACCGGCTCGTGTCCAAAAACGGCAAAATCATCTATCTGAACAGCAGCAACGACTTTATCAGCGAGGATGAAAACGGTCAGATCATCCAGCGGCTGACCTATGATATCAGCCCCCGGATTGAGCTGGAGAACGCGCTGAAGCGGCTGAGTTTTGTGGATCTCTTGTCGGGAATTTTCAACCGGAACCGGTTCAATGTGGATGTGGGCTCGATCCAGAACCGCAGCATCTCCAGGCTGGGCGTGGCATGCTTCGACCTGAACGGACTGAAAGAATGGAACGACAAGATGGGACATCCGGCCGGCGATGAGCTGATCCGAAGGACAGCCCTGCATATCGCTTCTGTCTTTCCGGAAAAGACGTACCGGATCGGCGGAGATGAGTTTGTCGTGCTGGATGAGGAGAAGGATGAGGAGGCGTTCCGTGCCTGCGTAGCCCGTGCCCTGGCCCGGATGGAGAAGGATCATATCAGCATCTCCGCAGGGCTGAGCTGGCGCACGGAAAACTGCAATGTCTGGACTCAGTATGAGCAGGCAGACCGCATGATGTATCGGGAAAAGCAGACTTTTTACCAGAAGTCGGGAAAGAATCCGCACAGAGAGTACGGGATCCGGCCGAAGTCGGATTCGAGTGAATAGAAACGGAAAAGCAGTAATTCACACTGAAATTTGCGGAAATTCCAGTTTCAAAGGACCAGGAGGCGCGGCTTGGCTGTGAGCGGAAGCAGCGCAGCCGCGCTTCCTGCAGCAATGTAAATTTTTCAAAAGGCTCTTGACAAAACTGGAAGGATCCGTTATCATGAAACCGTAAAGAGCGAGTAAGCAATGAAAGCTCTGTGTAACATATGAATAGTTAGAATACGATGAAGCGATACATGTATTTGGGCGCTTGTGTATCGTGGAGTGAGTAGCGCAACCGGTCTATTGATGGCAGCACTTCGTGCAGCCAGCGATAGGCCTTTTTTGTTGCCAAAAATCTGTTGCATCTGGAAAAGGAATTGTGGTGAATAGAATGCAAAGCAATAATTTGAAGTCGTTGAAACGGGACGAATTGTTGAAAATGATGCTGCAGCAGGCGAAGGAGCTGGAAAGCCTGAAGCAGGAGATGGAGGCCCGCAATTCCGAGCTGGAGCAGTATAAAAAGAGACTGGAAGGGGCTCGGCCGGCAGCGGCGAAGCGCGAGGTCTCCTTTGACGAGCCCGGAGCAATCACCGATGCGGCGCTTCAGCTGAACGGGATCTTCGAGGTGGCGCAGGCCGCAGGCCAGCAGTACATTGAAAACATCCAGCGGCTCAGTGAGCACCAGGAAAACGTCTGCGCCCAGCGTGACGCGGCCAGCCGGGCAGAGGCAGAGGCCATGCTGGCCCAGACCAGACAGAAGTGCCAGGAGATGGAGGAAAACGCCAGACTCCGGGTCCAGATGTTCTGGAAGAATCCGGCGCATCACCTCTACTCTTCCCTGGATGGATATCAAAGGCCTGTGGCTCAGCCGGTTCAGCCCGTTCAGCAGCCCATGTATCAGCAGCAGCCCTGGCAGGCGCAGCAGCCGGCGTACCAGCAGCCTCAGTCCTATCAGCAGCAGCCTGTGATGCATCCCTATACGCAGCCGATGGAGCAGCCGTTTCAGCAGCCCATGCGCCAGACGGCACAGCAGCCCTTGGCGCAGCAACCAGTGCAGCAACCGATGCACCAGCCCATGGACCAGCAGCCCATGCATCAGCCGGTGTACCGGCAGCAGCCCCAGACCTATCAGGAGCAGCCTGTGATGCATCCCTATACACAGCCGGTGCAGCAGCCGGTTCAACAGCAGCCTGTGCAGCAGCCGGTTTACCAGCAGCCGGTTTACCAGCAGCCGGTTCACCAGCCGGCATATCAGCAGCACCGTGTATACCGCGGACAGTCCCCGGTTCGGCATGGTGAGGTGCGTCAGCCCCGGCAGCGTGAAAACCGCGGCGTGGTAAGGCTGGACAGCTGGTATGCCTCCCCGCGAATGAACGACCCGATGGAAGCGGAGGAAGAATACGCCTACTGAGTCTGCCGGACAGGATGAGCGGGGGAAACGGTATCCTCTGGAGTGAGTGTTGTGGTCAACGCAAGGTTTGAGTTTGATGCGGTAAGGTAAGGTGAGCGCAATATGGCAGTAAAAGCAGAGGCAAAAGCAGAAGTAAAGTTGGCAATGCCTACCGTAGAACAGTTGGAGGAAGAACTGAGACGAGTTTCTGCCAAGAAAAATCTCAGCGGAGCCCTTCGCGGAACGCTTGTGGTTCTGGTTGTTGTGGCGGCCTTGTCTGTGCTCATTTCCACGATGCTGCTTCCGGTGTTCAAGATCTACGGCTCTTCCATGGATCCCACACTGAGCAGCGGCGATGTGGTGGTTGCCCTGCGGGGCGGAAGCTATGACCGGGGCGACGTGATCGCATTTTACTACAACAACAAGATCCTGGTGAAGCGGGTGATCGCAATGCCGGGTGAGACCGTGGATATCGGGGAAGACGGTACAGTGACCATCAACGGCACGGTTCTGGATGAACCGTATCTGACCGCAAAGTCGCTGGGCGAATGTGATATTGAGCTTCCCTATCAGGTTCCTGAGGGACAGTATTTCGTGATGGGAGATCATCGGGATGTCTCCAGTGACTCCAGAACCGCAGCAATTGGCTGTGTGGAGACAGATCAGATTGTAGGAACATTACAGCTTCAGGTCTGGCCCTTGGGAGAGTTCGGATTGGTTGGATGATTTTCGGAAGGGGAACCCACATGGATTTCAGAAATGAAAATCAGACATTTGAATATGGAGGAAAGCGCCGCCGCTGGAAAACAATTGCCCTGATTTTGGCTGTGGTAATTGCGGTGACAACGTTCTCTTTTATGGTTATGCCGGCACTCACGATGGAGCAGTCCATGCTGGAATGTCAGCTGGATCTCCATGAGCACACACAGGAGTGCTACGATGAAGAGGGCAACCTGATCTGCGGATATGCGGACTTTGTGGCACATACCCATGATGCTTCCTGCTATGACGATTCCGGCCGGTTGATCTGCCCCCTGGAGGAGATCGAAGAGCATGAGCACACCGATGCGTGCTACGAAGAGGTGCGCGTGCTGATCTGCGGTCAGGAGGAGGCTCCTGCCGAAACACCGGACCAGGGAGAAGTACAGCCCAGTGAGCAGGCGGAGCAGACCGGAACGCAGGGTCATACCCACGGGCCGGAGTGCTACACCAGGCCCTTGATTTGCGGCATGGAAGAGGGCGAGGTCAGCCACGCCCATACGGACGCCTGTTACGCCGCTCAAGGCGAGGGCCAGCGGGAGCTGGTATGCGGACTGGAGGAGCACACCCATTCGGATTCCTGTTACGTGCAGGGTGAACCCCATTTGATTTGCGGACAGACCGAGGGGGAAGACCATGTACATACAGAGGCCTGCTTTGAAACGCCCTGGGAGCTGACCTGCACCGTGCAGGAACACACCCACACGGATGCATGCTATACGGACCCGGAGCCGGTTTCCGGCGGAAGCACCTTGATCTGCGGGCAGGATGATACGCCTCATGTCCATACGGACAGTTGCTATGGCGAGCTCGAGCTGACCTGCACACTGGAAGAGACACAGGACGTGAGCCCGAGCGCAGAGCCTGTGGAAGTGAGCAGTGAGCCTGAGACGAGCCGGGAGCCGGAACAGGCCCAGCAGGAAGGGCACGTCCACACGGAAGCGTGCTATGAGGTCCGCAAGGAACTGATTTGCCGGAAAGAAGAGATTATCCTCCACACCCATACCGAGGAATGCTTCGACGAAGACGGCAACCTCATCTGCGGGATGCTGGAAGTCAGGGAGCATGTCCATGATGAGACCTGCTTGCCGCCAACAGCAGCAAACTCCATACTCCAGGCGCCAAATGCTGCGTTAAAAAGCAGCGTGGACTTTACCAATATGATCACCAAGATCACCCTACAGGTGCAGCAGAATGGATACTGGGTGGATTTGATCGGAGGTTCGGTGGAAGAGGGCTCGTCCCTGCGTATGCGCATCGAATTCACTGTTACAGGAGATACCCTGTCTGACGAAAACCGGACCATGCATTATCAGCTCCCGGATGGGATCCGGCTCAATGAGAAAGAAGAGGGGTATGTGGACTATACCGACGGAAATTCAGCGGGCACCTACACCATTGATACCAACGGATACATTGAGATCGTGTTCGATAACGAATTCGACGTGAGTCAGGATTTCAGCGGTTACCTCCAGTTTGAGGGAACCGTGACCCTGGCGGGCGGAGAAGAGGGCGGCACTATCGATTTCGGCGACGTGGGCGGATCCATCACCGTGGTGCCGGAGGAGAAGGAGCTGGACCTGTCCATCACCAAGACCGGGGTATACGACAAAGAGACGAACAAAGTCGCCTACACCATCACCGTTTCCAGCGAGAACGGGACCAACGGCGAGCTGGTCCATGTGGGCGACTGGTTCCAGCACGAAGTGAATTACGGCAGCATCCTGTACGATGATACGAGCTTAATAATCAAAAAGACGTCTGACAGTGGGCAGACGGAACTGATTGAGTTGTCTGAAAATCAGATCGTCACGCTGCACCAACAGGACGCTGAAGGCCCGGGCTGGTGGATCATTCAAAATCTCCCGGCGCTGGGAGCAGGGGAGTCCTACCAGATCTCCTACACTGCCACGCCCGACCTGGAGAACTCGGGGGACGCCAATGGCTACTTGGAGTTCACCAACGTGGCCGGAGCCGAATCCGGTGGGAAGATAGTGAACGCATCCTCCCGGGTGACCATCTCCCAGGCGATGATCCACAAGGTTGTGGACAGCTACAATCAATATGACCGATCCATCACCTGGACCATCTACGTCCGCAACCCGGACGGCCAGGATCTGCAGGGAGAGACGATAGAGGACGTTATGGCATTCTTGCCGGAGGACGCAACTGATCCGACTTGGCAGCAACCGCCCACCAACGTCACGGTGACCGTGGGCTTCTACGATGCCGCGGATGTGAATTTCACCCATAGACTGTCTGTAAAGACAATTGAGAACGTTACCTTCCCCTTCACATTCCCTGAGGGCTCCACAGGCAGCTACTCCCTGACCTACACCACCCAGCTGCCTGAGGAGCTGGCCGGGAAGACAGGATACTTCAACAACTGGGCGAAGTTCCTGGACGGAGAGGTCAACGTGGGCGCCTGGGTGGAAATCCCGGGGCTGATCGGCTACGACGTGGTGAAGAGCTTCTGGGGGGAAGAGGAGACAGTGGATGGTGCCGGAAAGACAGTTACCGCCCTGCAATGGGGCTCCGTGGTCACATACCCGGAAGGGGCAACGGCGGAAGATCTGGTCTTTGTAGACCTGGTCGCCGACGCGGTGACGGGAGATGGGACGGCGATTCCAGACAGCCATTACATCACGGCGCAATCGCTGATACAAGGCGGGGTCCTTGTGGCGCCCCTGGTGGGGAACCAATGGGGGACCGGCCTGACGATGGGTACGGACTATAACGTCTACGTTCTTTTAAAGGATCAACAGCCCGACTCCATCACCCCGGACAGTTTTGGCAGTATGGAGTTCACAGACTTGCAAGGCTTGGGATGGCTGACGGCGGCAGAAATGCTCTATACGGGCGAGATAACATCCACCACCCCCATCTCCATGATCGCGGTGGTGCTGACGGATAGCGGGTTTGACAAGCTGAACGGGAATCCCATGGTGGTCCGGTACTATACCGTCCTGGACACGGAGGACTTGCCGACCGGGTCCATCCTCACCGCGCGCAACCTGGCCCGGATCCCCGCGGACTGGACCCAGGCCGAATATGAGGAGCGCTTCCTGGAGCGGCTGGACAAACAGGTCAGTTTTACAGGGCCCGACATGGAGACCGGGGACGTCACCTCCTACGGCGACACGGCCACCGGGACCATCGGCCCGGACGGGCTGATCTACTACCGGCTGCTGCTGACGGACTTCATGCGGGGCGGGACCGGAGGCGCTGAGATAACGGATGTGCTCCCCGCGGGCGCGGAGCTGGTGGAGGGCAGCGTCCACCTGGTGGGCCACTATCAGGCGGCAGACCAGATTGACTGGTATATAAAAGAGGGAAATACCTACTATTTGCTCTATAATACCGAAGCTCAAGGGGATGGTACGACAACACTTACCTTCACACTGTCCCATCTTTCCGATCTTGAAGAAGTTGATGTCCTGGGTATCTACTATGCGGTGTCAGTGGCGGATGACCCGGCGTGGGGCTCAGCCTCCAGCAAGGACTACACCAACACCGCCACCTGGGACGGGGAGACCGATTCCACCACCACCACTGTGACCCAGGAGCTGCCCGCACTGAAAAAGACTGGAGAACAGCTGCTACTGGATGACGGAGCGCCCAGCAACGTGGTGCGCTACTACGTGGTGGTCAACCCCAACGGAGAGCAGCTGCTGAAGGAGACGGGAGGGACCCTCACCCTGACCGATACCCTCACCGTGCCGGAGGGCGCGGCGGCTCAGCTCCTGCTGGAGAATGCGAAGGTCTGCCAATACAATGCCACAGCGGAACACGGCATCGGCCGGCCTTTAACGGAGGGCACCTATTCCATTCAATATGACGGAGAGACCCACACCCTCACGGTGGAGCTGCCGGACGCCACCCCCTGCGTGGTGGTGTACGACTATCAGATCGACCGGGGCGGGTCCGACATGGTGAACTTAACTGTTGACAACCGTGCTACCCTGGAGGGCTATGCCACCACCGGCTCTGATTTCGACATCGTGATCAAGGAGCAGAGCTCCTCCGCCGGGGTGAACACCGCCAATCTGACCATCTACAAGGTGAACAGCGAGGACAACTCCGAGCTGCTCAACGACGCGCTCTTCCGCCTGGAGCGGTATGAAGAACAGACGGGTGGCGGCTATCACTGGGTCAACACAGACATCACCGCAGAAGGGCCAGAGATCCCGGGAGACCCGGACGGCGGACACTACTTCATCACCGGCGGCGACGGCCCGGATGGACTGATCATCCTGAACTTCCTGAGCGGGGAGGGCAGCACCCGGTACGAGATGATCTACCGGATAAAGGAGGAGAAAGCCCCGGACGGTTACCTCCTTGCGGACGACAACGACTATTACTACTTCGTCTGGATGCGGGAGGATAAGACCGAGCAGCAGACCATTGCTGAAATGGATGATATCTTTGCGTCGGCGGAGGTGTCGGCGGATCAGGTCCATTTCATCCCCTACAACGCCAACCACTCCATCTACATCGCCAACGAACCCGCAACCACCTCCCTCACCGTCAACAAACAGTGGCAGAACGAGGCGGGTGAGACCCTGACGGACGGCCTGCCGGATAACATCACCGTCACCCTGTACCAACACGTGGACGGCCAAAAGAAGCCCTACACAGCGGAGGGGGCGGTCAACCCCGTCACCATCGCGCTGGACCCGGAAACGGGTGAGTGGACCCACACCTGGACCGGCCTGCCCAAGCAGGATGAGAACGGAAATCCTTACACTTACACTGTGGAGGAGACAGCCCTGAACGGGTATGAAACCTCTTATGCCTACCCGGAGGATGGAAATGAAGAAGTTGGTGCGTCCTCCGGCACGATCACCATCACCAACACCAAAACGGCCACCTTTGTGTTACCGGAAACTGGCGGAATTGGAACAAATGCGTTTGTCTGGATCGGGGTTGTCCTGATGGGGGCGGCCCTGGGAGGATGTTTGTTCTGGCAAATGCGCCGAAAGGAGGGAAAGAACCCCTGAATATCAGGAGAACACAGACCGATTCAGACGTATGAGCACGAAAAGATAGAGAAAAACATATTTTGAGAGGAGAAACAACATGAAAACCATGAAGAGGACTTTGTCCGTTCTGCTGGCCATGATGATGGCCCTGGCCCTGGCCATCCCGGCCTTCGCGGCGGCCCCCACCTATACCATCACCATCAACAACGACCAGGCCGGGCACACCTATGAGGCATACCAGATCTTCGCCGGCGACGTGGCCAGCGATGAACCTACCGATGGCTCAACAAATGGCCCCATCCTGTCCAACATCATCTGGGGCAACGGCGTGAACGGTGAGGCCCTGCTGGACGCCCTGAAAAAAGCGGACGCGGAGAAGTATGAAAACTGCACCACCGCCGCCGATGTGGCCGAGGCTTTGGGCGCGGCGGGCGCCACCGCCGAAGATGCAGCCGCCTTCGCCCAGATTGCAGCTGAGCACCTCACCACCAATCATACGGACAGCATCTATAACGAGGGCACCAAGACCTACACCATCAACGGCCTGGCCGGCGGCTACTACCTGGTGAAGGATAAGGACGGAGAGCTGGCAGGCGACGCCGCCACCGCCACCGACTACATCGTCCAGGTGCTGGGCAACGTGACCATGGAGCCCAAGGACAGCGACATCCCCACCGTGGAGAAGAAGGTGTCGGAAGAGGATTATACGGTGGCAGAAAACCCCTATGGCACCACCTACAACGATGTGGCAGATTGGGATATCGGCGACAGCGTGCCCTTCAAGCTCATTGGCTCCATCCCCGACATGAGCGCCTTTGACACCTATGAGTACATCTTCACCGACACCCTGTCCAACGGCCTGACCCTGCAAACGGACACCATTAAGGTGTACATTGCCAGGGCGAAAAACGACGAGGTGCGAGACTATACGCCGCTGACTAAAGGAGAAGATTACGACCTCAATGATCAAAATTTAGGTGAAAACGGCGGCGGCTCTTTCTCCATCATTTTTGACGATTTGAAGACCAATAAATATCTCACCGGAGAAAATAAAGACGAGTATAATTTCGTCATCGTGACCTATGACGCTACCCTTAATGCCAATGCCGAGATCGGCCTGCCCGGCAACCCCAACGAGGTCTACCTGCAGTTCTCCAACGATCCAAACGGAGACGGTCTGGGCCAGACTGCCAAGGACACGGTCATTGTCTTTACCTATGAGCTGGACGGCACCAAGGTGGATGCTGCAAATCCTAAAACTAAGCTGCAAGATGCCCAGTTCGTGCTGTTCAACGGCGGCATGACCCGCGTGGCCAGCATCGTTGATGGCAAGATCGCCGGCTGGATCGAGCCGGATACGATCAACCCCGACGTAGAGGGCAACAACGACACAGAAAAAATGCAAAATCTGACATCGGAGGACTTCCGAAATTACAATGAAGGAAGCCTGATCATCACCTCTGGCGCGGACGGCACATTCAAGATCGCCGGCCTGGACGACGGCACCTACCTTCTCCGGGAGATCAAGGCCCCCGCGGGCTACAACCTGCTGGATGGTGACCTGAAGGTGACCGTCTCCGCCGACACTGCCAACGGCCAGAACTGGGACGGCCAGGCTGCCACCGCCCTCACCGACCTGACTGTTACGACCCAACTGGGCGAAGATGGGGCCCCCACGAACGGAGAAGGTAATGTGAATACCGGCATCGTTGCCATTACCGTGACCAACAACCAGGGCGCTCTGCTCCCCGAGACCGGCGGCATGGGCACCACCATCTTCTACATCATCGGCGG
>CALWXG010000049.1 GCA_944385435.1 uncultured Oscillospiraceae bacterium | reverse complement strand
CGGCTCAGAATCTATAAGCGCTGCATGCGGGTGCCTGGCAGCCGGGATGCGTTTCCACTATCATGCACGAAGCCTCCATATTATATACTTTTCTGATCTCTGTGCAGATATTGTGTCGTATCGCCTAAACCAATCATGACGCGATTATGTGTCGATTGAGTCTGCTGTTTTCATTTTAATTTGGTCAATCGCTTTTACTTCGTGAAACAGCCCCGCTGCCTGTCTCTTGCCCTCTTCGCCTTTGCATGATATAATTATCACAAAGTCTGTTCTTGATTCACCGCTGAGTTGACAAGAGAGGAAGTACATATGATCAGCACTTTTGAGTTTGAATGTTTCATAGCTGCAGCGGAAACACTGAATTTTACCAGTGCAGCCCAGCAGGTCCATATCACGCAGCCTGCCTTCAGCCGTAATATTGCCACTTTGGAAGATGAACTGGGTTTTCTGCTGTTCCAGCGCAGCAAAAAGGTGGGCCTGCGGATCACTCCTGCAGGGCTTGCCCTGTACAATGGTCTGAAAGATCTTGGAAGTCAGTATCAGCAGTTGCTGGAGCGTATCCGCCGCATCAACCGGGGTGAAGAAGGCAAGCTGGTGCTCAGTGTGCTCAACGGGGTAGACCTCTGTCAAACCGCCGCCTACATTCAAGCCTTTCGGCAGAAATACCCCCAGATAGAGATTATCCTGAAAAGCTGCAGTTACGAAGACCTACTCAGCAGTGTCAACAGCGGCGCTTCCGATGCTTGTTTTGCCCTGGAAAGTACAGTCAGAGGATATCCGGACCTTCTTACCGAACCGGCAGGCACTGCGGAGAGCCGACTGGCTGTCCCCGCCCGGTTGCATTGCAATCCGGATCAGCTTTACCATCTCTCCGACTTCCAGGAGGAAACTTTTTTGTTGTCTGAGGATGCGCCGGCCATCAATGAGATGTTTGTCTCCGAATGCCGCCGCGCAGGCTTTGAACCCCGTACAGATATGGCCCCGGATTTCGAGACCAAAATGCTCTGGGTAGAACTTGGGATCGGCGTGGCCGCCCACGGGACCAAACATCTTATGGCCCACAGTTCCCTGGTAACCTTCATCCGGGTGGAAGAATTGCAGGATCTGGAGAATTCTTTTGTCTGGCATCGGGAAAATTACAATCCCGCCATTGCGCTTTTTTATTCCATATTGGATTAGTCTTTTATCCTACTACAATCTGTATTCTCCGATTGTGTAAAAGGGACCTGCCCACAGTAGGCAGGCCCCTTACTACTTTGCTCAACAGACGATCAACGGAGGTCAGCTCATGAGTTTCGCCCGACGCTCAGCCAAATCCCGGTGAATCGCAGGCAACTGCTTTTCCAGGCGATAGGTAATGGCAAAAATCAGGAAGAGAATGAAGTAGATGATAGGAGTCAATCCAATGAATGTAAACTCAATGGCATTGACTGCCTCTACCGTCTGCTCTACACCGCCCTCGGCAAAACCGTGTGCCGCCAGGTAGGCACCCATAATGGCGGTACCCAGGGCTCCTCCCACCTTGCTGCCCACGTTACCCAGGCAGGCAGTGACTCCTTCTGTACGCACGCCGTTCTTCCATTCGCCATAATCCACTGCGGCGGCAGCCAACACTGCATTCTGGCTGTTGGTAAAGACCTGACCACCCATCAGAATGAAGAAGAACATCACGATGATCAACACCGGCGAACTTCTTCGGCTCAACGCAATTACAATGAAGCCGGCCACCAGCATGAGGCAACCAAGACAGTATAGTTTTTTACTGCCCAACCGTTTGACCAGTGGCAGTCCGATAAACATGCCCGCCAAGCTTCCGAAGGCACCGGCCAGCATAAACTGGCTGTACAGATTGGTGTTGCCCATCACATACGTGGCATAATACGTACCACAACCCTGAATCATGGCACCGCCAGCCTGTACAATCAGCACGTAGACAAACTGCAGCAGGGCATACCGGTTGTGGATCAACGTGTTGACCAGATCTTTAATAGAGACAGCCTGGGACTTCTTTCCTTCCACAAAATTGGTGATATCCTGCTCCCGTACCAAGGCATAGCACAGCACACACAGAACAAAAGAAATTGCAGCAAAGGCACCAAAGACAAGCTGGAAGCCAAAACGTGCCTGTAGGGGAAAGACAATGGCCATCAGAAAACCCACCATGGTGACGCCACCACCTCCGCATACCACGCCCAAGGCACGGCGCTCCTGAATACTGGAGGTCAGACGGGGCAGCAAAGCAGTCGTGGCAACACCCAGCATGGTGCCAAACACGGATACCGTCAGGGCATACATCACTGCCAAAGACAGCAGTTTTGCAGTCGGCCCCCATGTGGGCGGAATACAGAATTCCAACGTGAAGCATACAGCATAGGGCAGGGCCATCCACAGCAGCCAGGGTCGGGCTTTCCCTGTACGGTGCCGTGTTTTATCCACAATGATTCCAGCAATAATATCGGTTAATGCGTCCAACACCTTGACGATTGCCATCATCAGGCTCAGTGCGCCAATGGAAATGGCTAAATTCTGGGTGCCGTAGAAAATCAGAAACGTGGGAATCGCGATTTGGAAGCCAGTACACAAGCTGCCGCAAAAATAGCCGACGCGACCCTTCAGCGGCACTTGACGGTCATTTCCCAACCGGGTTTCCGTCATGAATATCTTCCTCTCTTTTGTTTACTTTACCGCAAAATTGTTGTGGTATGTCTGATAAAGGCTGGGGAGGATCTCGGCCAGATGGGTAAACTCCTTGACATTGTGCATTAAGAGAGCCTTTACCGCCATGTCGGAAGGGGTAAATTCAGAAACCCGCACAATTTCACCATTCACCCACTGGTACCCAAACCAGAAGCGGGTACGCAGTTCGCTGCCGCCCTCCACCGGACGCACAAAGTGGGACATCATCACAGGTCCAGCTGTGCACACAATAGTACCCTGGAAATCTTTAAGTTTTGCCGGATCAAAGCCAATGGTATCGGGAGGGACAAAGGTCAAACACACATCCACCGGTTCCTGCCCGTCCAGCATGGCCTCTTTGATGTCATGCGTGGTGTGCCAATACCGCTCCTTCATGGGAAGCGAATCATTCAACGCAATCTCTAGATTCCGGGTCTGGCAATAGTAGTGATCATCCTTATCCCAAATTTTATAGCGCATGGGTGCTACACCATGCCAGGCAAACCACCAGTCAAACATCTCCGGCTTTACGCCGGGCATAGGGGTAAGATTGGCCAGCACCATACCGCCGTCGTCCAGGCTCCACCAGCCGAATTCTCCTGGCAGATAGCCATCGTCAAACAACCGATTCATATCTCTGGGATGCAAAGCACCAGCAGGGTCAAAATTGCCGGCCATGATCTGTGCTGCCTTTTCCGGTGGGGTGGGTGCAATGTCCAACTGATAGTATTTATAGAGAGGAGAGCGCATCTCCTCCTGAGTCAATGGCACTGCCATAGATTACAGATCCTTTCTGTTTGGGGAATAACCGGATCCAAGAGCCGAGACACACACCCGCGCCCCGGCCATTGGACCCGAAGCAAAGGGAAAGCGATGTAATATCAAGGAATTTTCTTGGCGAAAATCCAGCAGATGCCACCCAGGGCCATCAGCACACACAGAACATAGATGGTGTTGGTATAGCCAATGCCCTCCAGCAGGAAGCCGGTGATGATGCCGCCGACAATGTTGCCCAGCTGGCTGACGGTATTGCGGAAGGAGTTCACCACAGGAATGTCCATGGGCATCTCCGCAATGTCGGGAGAGCAGGCCTGGCTCATTCCTGCCACGGACCGAGGCAGCGTCCCGAAAACCACGATGTAGATCCAGATCATGCTCACGGGCACGTGGACCAACAGTAGCAGGGCAAGGATGCCGGTGAAGAAAGAGAAGATGGCCATCTTGCGCTTGCTGCCAAACTTATCCGCCAACCAACCGAAGACCAGCATGGCGAAGATGCCAATCAGACTGGTATAGGAGTAGAGCGGTCCTGCTTCTGCGGCAGGAATGCCACGCATACCCATGTAGACGATGACATAGGCACTGAAGGACACCACAGCGATGTTGAAGAAAATCAGAGCAACAGACACCAGCCAGTTCTCTTTGTTCTTGAACACACGCAGGGTCTGCTCCCTGGTAGGTTTGGCGCTGTTGGCAGTGCCGGTAACCCGCACAGAGCTGGGCACAGCGATCATCCACACCACCAGGCAGATAGCCTGGAGAATGATGATCAGCAGAAACACAAACTGGAAGCTGTAACCCATGCCCACCATCAATATCGTACCGACATTGGTAAGAATAACCTGGCCCAGCATGCCCATGGTGACCATGAAGCTGGCCCAAAAGCCGATGCGATGGCGGGGCACCAGGTTGGCTGTAAGACTGTGGCCCAGCAGAGCCAAGAAGCCGTTGCCAGCGCCCTCGATTACACGACCGATCACGAACAGGGTGTAGTTGCTGGTATATACCTGGATCAGGGAACCGCCCAGCAACAGCACAAACCACAGGAACATACACCACTTGGAGGACATCTTACGAATCAGGAAGCCCACAGGAATGGTGAAGATCACGGTGACCCAGCCGGAGGCGGTATTCAAGATACCGTATGCGCCCTCCTGAATCTGGAAAAACTCCATGATAGCAGACTGCATCGGCAGCAATTTGAACATACTGAAGCCCATCACGAACATACAGAAGGTGATGGCCACCATAATAAACTTAACCCGCCCTGGGCTGAGATTCGCCCCATTAATCGCGGGATTCACTTCTACTTTGCCATTTGCCACAAGGAACCCTCCTCATATAATCAAACGCTCCGAAAACATCTGTAGCATCAAAACAGGGAATAGCTCTTGCTCAGCCACTCCTGCCATTCCTTGCAGAAATCAGCCACCAGAGCCTTTACCGGCTTGATCTCATGGATCAGGCCAACTACCTGCCCGCCCATAACAGCACCCTGTTCCTCCACTTCTCCATCCAGAGATGCAATGCGCAGAGACCCGGAAGAGGCCTCACGAATCATGTCCGCAGCCTCACTCCACGGGTGATCCTGATCAATCTTCAACAGCTTGTCTGCCAATTTGTTGCGGATCTGCCAGCTGGGCTCGCCGGTGGAAGCCCCACAGGCCACGATGTCCCGGTCAATGGCTTTGACAATTGCCTTTTTCACGTTGATGTGCACAGGGCACTCTTCAGAGGCCATGAAAGCGGTACCCATCTCAACGCCTTCAGCACCCACCACGGTGCAACCGGCGGCCTGACGGGGGGTTGCAATTCCGCCAGAAGCCACCACAGGAGTGGACACGGCGTTGACTACCTCAGCGAGCAGCACGCGTCCGCTGACCTTGGTGCAGTGACCGCCGCCCTCAACGCCCTTGGTAATAATTACATCGGCGCCTGCCTTTTCCGCCACAACAGCATCTTCCAGATAGTTGATCTTGGCGATGACCTTGCAGCCGGCTGCATGGAAGCGATCATAGTATTCCTTGGTCAGATCATACTGAAGCAGGTTCAGACTGTCGATATAGACCACAGGCACCTTACCCTCCAGAATTGCCTCAGTCCCGATCTCCAGCTGAGGACCGGGGTCCAGAAACAGGTTCGCCGCAAAAGGTTTGCTCGTCATTTTGCGAACTGCGTCCACCTGTCCCAAAATAATCTCCTTGGGCATAAATCCGCTGCCTAGCACACCCAGGCCGCCAGCCTCGGATACCGCCGCTACCAGCGGAGCCATAGAAGTCCAGGCCATCGCACCCTGGATCACCGGATATTCAATGCCCAACGCTTCACAAACTCTGTTTGCCATATTATCATCCTCCGATTGGTTTCAGCATTTCTAAACATTGATCTCTGCCTGTCCAGCAGATGGGGATGTCGATCCTGCTTGACCTTTGCCGCTGGAATCTCGCTCCCCTTGGCGCATTTACTGCAGCATGGGTATTTTTCACACTGAAATGTGGATACTCCATGAGCTCATCGGCCGTCTCCTGTCCCTCGCATAAGAAAAAGTGACGCTCGCCCTTTCAGACTCCCTCTTTTCTCAACGTGCTGGGGAGCCAGATGGGACAAGCCCATCTGACCCCCTGCATTACAGGAAAACGCACACGTTCCATTTACTGCGGCTGAACCGGATAAGTTTCGATGGGCACATCTTCCGTGCTGAGTGTCATCTTTCCGTCCACATCTTTTACAATGATCCATTTCAGCCAGTTCTCATTGTCCATCTCAGGGTAGTCCTCGCGGAGGAACCAACCTCTGGACTCTTTTCTCGCCTTGGACGCAGTGTAGTGCATATCTGCACTCAGAACCATGAATTCAGCTTCATGACAGGCCAGGACCCCATGCATATCTACTGCCTTAAGATTGCCAACCAACTCCTTGGCCTGAGCTACCAGTTTCTCCGCCTCTTCCATTCGGTCTTCCTTCATGTATACAGAGTAATCGCTGGGTCCCATAGCCTGCTGGATCAACGCGATGACCTCTTTGGGATCATGCCCGTTCTCATTGTGCAAAGGCGCATAAACATAGGTCACATTTTCTTCGATCTCAGATTCCGGAATCATCGCAGGTGCTTCATAGGTCGCTTCGGCCAGGGCATCGCCGCACAGAATACCAGAGAACACGGCATTGAGAATACCAGAACCACGGTTGCGTCCCGGAGGAGCAGGAACCGCACCGGGGGCGCCGGAACCGCAGTAACTGCAGTCGCCAATGGCATACAGGCCGTCCACCGTAGTTTGCATATCGTGCCCCACTTTGACGCAGGACTGCTCGCCGATGAGCATCGGGCACACTTCCAGATCCACATCAATGGCCATGGCATCTGCAGTATTCAGGTCGCGGAACCGCTGTCCGTAATCCCGCTTCCATTTGATATTTACTGCGGCTGTATCCTTTTTTGCAGGACCGAAATCCAAATGGACCGGGCCATTGCCGTTGATCATCTGCAGATACCATTCACGAATGGCAGCACTGGGAATATCCGTCTGCCGCTTGTCCGTGAAGTTCTTGGTAATGAATTCACCCTTGGCGTTGTACATGAAATTCTCGCCGAAAACCACTTCGTTGTGACTGCGCACCTTCATTAACTGAGCAAAGTTACCAAACTCCGCATTGCGCATTTCCGCACCGGCGCGATACGCCGCCGCAATGCCGTCGCCACGTCCGCAACTCCACATGGACGCCAGACGATAGTTCTGAGAACCGGTTGCCAGAACCACTTTTTTGGCAGAAACCGTGTAGAAATTCCCGTCATCCAGAATGCTGTAAGCACAGGCGCCGCAGATCTTGCCCTCAGACACATACAGATTGGACACAGCCGTCTTATCCATGATACGCACGCCCAGTTTCTCAGCACGTTTGCGCATCTGCAGACACAGATCCAGATCCACGCAGATCATAGCGGTGAACGGGCCAGTAGGCATCACATTATAGGTACCATCGTCATTCTTCGGCACTACGATACCCCAGCCAGCCATTTTATCCAGCATGCCGTGGTTCATCTCCACGTACTTCAGCATCAGTTCCTGATCTCCCAGGAAGCAGCCGATTTCATTGACATGGAATTTAAGAAAGTCCATTGGGGTAATCTTATCCAACTGGAAATATTGAAGCACGCCGCCGCCTTTGTTGGCCTTTCCGCCATAACCGGCAAACTGTTTTTCCATGATCAAAACATCAAGATCCGGATTTTTCTCTTTCAGCTCCACAGCACAGGTCAGTCCACCGATGCCGCCGCCGGCGATCAAAACATCACAGTTGAGTTGATTCCGCTTAATCTCCATTTCATTCACCACCCTTTCACGCATACTGCTCAAAGTGCTGCATCAAATGTTCACTGGCATGATCCGGAATCACCTTGATAGCATCCTTCCGGCAAACGCTCATGCAATAGAAACAATGCTCGCAGTCTTCCACATATTTGAAGACAGGTTTTTTTGCCTGGGCATCCCAGCGGATGACATCTACAAAGCATGCCTTGTAGCATAGCTGGCAGCCGACGCACTTCTCTGGGCTGAATTCAATTCTGTGTTTTGTCCCAATCATACAGCTTTCCCTCCATGTTTGAACCTTGGGCACCATCCACATCTCCCAGATACCGTCCGGACAGTGTCCGGGAGGTGATTGTCCCATTCACACAGCGTCAAAGATCTTTTACGCAACGTATGCACCGGCTGTGCCGGTCCTATGCAAGCATTGTATCGGAAAAGCGAGCAACTGGGAAATTCATTTTATCTATCAGCTCATGCAGAGCAGGATAAGACCAGCTTATTTGGTGATTTTGCACCAAAAGCAAAACGAGAAGAAGCCGTATAACAAATACTGCAGCATCGACTGTTCTCAGGCAGATGATTGGGCCAGAAGTATTTCACGCCCGGAAGAAAATCCAGATTCTCTTGTGAATTCCATTTAAATTCATCACCAGCATACAACATGTCCCAGCAAAAAGAATCCGCAGTCCCCTGTGTTTCCAAGGGATTGCGGATTCGTACCGTTCTTCAACTGTCGAAAGCAGCATCGGAGGGCATTGCTTTTTCAGATCGGAATATATAGCAGGCTGTAGAATTTACAGTTTGAAAGGAATCCAGAAAAAGTTTATTTTACACTTTACACCATATCTTCTATAAGAAATAATGCAGAGGTGCGGAATCCAGGAACTTATCCAATTTCACGTCTTTTCAGGAGATATTTAGAAATTATTTCTGCAGAACCGGCTTTGATTTGTGCGTCCTCTCGCAGGTTCCCACCGTTTCTCTGCTCATGGCTGAACTTTGAGAACCAGAGAGGATTGTTAAGCTTGAGGGCACATGACAAAAGGAACTGCCACAGCAATGTGTCAGTTCCTTTTGTCGTGTGCAGCTCCGATGGTCCCTTTCCCGCAGGCGTTAACCCGCGTAAACAAAAGTGAACATCCTTCTTATCTCTTTTCCCTTCGCCCGTTGGAAATCTCATTGCCCCAGGGCATTTTTCGAGTTGGCACGCAGATTGCAATATATTTTATGCGAAACGTACGGCACCTCTCGGACGAGAAAAGATATGAAAGGATGGTCTATATGAGCGAACAGTTACTGAAGGGAATCCGCGTCATTGACTTCACCGATTTTCTGGCTGGTCCCTATATCAGCATGTACTTTGCCGACATGGGGGCAGACGTGATTAAATTTGAAAATCTCCGCAGCGGCGGCAATTTTGTCCGCCACGCCAAGCCCTGGGAAAAGAACTCCGGGCTGAGCATGTACTTCCAGAATCTGAACCGCAACAAGCGGGGCGTGGCTCTGGATCTGAAAACCGAAGAGGGCAAGGAGCTCTTCTCCGAGCTGATCAAGTCCGCCGATGTGCTGGTGGAAAATAATCGCCCCGGCGTCATGAAACGGCTGGGTTTCGGCTGGGAGGAGTGCAAGGCTCTCAATCCCAGGTTGGTCTACGCCTCCATCTCCGGCTTTGGGCAGTACGGACCCTACTCTCACCGGCCCGGCTACGACCTGATCGCACAGGCCATGGGCGGCTCCATGAGCATCACCGGCTGGCCCGGGCAGGAACCCACCCGGGCGGGCATGGCCATCGGCGATATGTTCGCCGGACTGAATGCAGGCGTGGCCATCTGCGCCTCCCTGTTCAAGCGCAACGAGACCGGCAAAGGGAACCACATTGACGTGGCCCTGGTGGACTCCATCATGTCCGGCATGGAGGCCAAGATGATGCAGTACCTCTATGAAGGTGTCTCCCCCACCATGACCGGCAACAAATACATCTCCAGTGCTCCCTACGACTCTTTCAAGGCAAAGGACGACTATTTCGTCATCGCCTCCGGCACGGACAAGCATTTCGTCAGCCTCTCCGCCGCCATGGGCATGCCGGAACTGGCTCAGGATCCCAAATACATCGACACGGAATCCCGCAAGAAGAATGCGGATGACCTGAAGGTCATCATCAATCAGTGGGCCTCTGACAAGACCGTGAAGGAAGTTGTGGAGCTCATCGACAAGGCCGGTATCCCCGCCGCCCCCATCTACAACTGCGAGCAGGTGTGCAAGGATAAAAACATCACCGAGGTGCGGGAGATGCTGGTCAAGGTGCCCGCCCCAAAAAATCATCCTGAAGCCCCCGCCGAACTTACCGTGCTGGGCAACCCCATCAAGATGGAGGAGACTCCCTGTCAGTACTACAAGGCCGCTCCCGATCTTGGCGAAGACAACGACGAGATCTTCCGCAGCCTGGGCTTCAGCGAAGAGCAGCTGGCTCACTTCCGTGAAGTGGGCGCCATGAATTGAGGGAGAGATCACCATGAGCATGCCGAAAAAAGTTGTGGTCGCGGAGGTCTGTCCCCGGGATGGCTGGCAGAATCATCCCGTTCACATTCCCGCGGAGATCAAGATCAAATACATCAAAAAGATGGTGGATTACGGCGCCCGCAAAATTGAGGTGACGTCCTTTGTCAGCCCCAAATATGTTCCCCAGATGGGCGATGCCAAAGAAGTCTTTCAGGGCGTACAAAGCTACCTGGACGAGCACGGCGTGACCTCCTTTGTCCTAGCCCTGAACAAACGGGGCGTGGAGGATGCCCGGGCCGCAGGGGTGCGTAATGTGAACTTTGTCCTCTCCGCCAGTGAGGAGCACAACCTGCGCAACTCCCGCCGCACCATCCAGCAGTCCCTGGACGCCTTCAAGGACCTGGCCAAAGAGGCTCAGGATCTGCACATCATTCTCTCCATGCCCTGCGCCTTCGGCTCCCCCTTCGGCGATGAGGTACCCCTGGACCGGCTGAGGTGGCTCATCGACGAAGCGGAGCAGGTGGGGGTGGAAGAGTTCGGCATCGCGGACACCGCCGGCATCAGCAATCCGGAAAACACCCGCCGGGTTCTGCGGGCCATCCGGGAATACACCGACATCAGCAAGGTCTCTCTCCACATGCACGACACCTACGGTATGGGCCTGGCCAACGCCTACGTGGGCCTGGAGGAGGGCATCACCGCTCTGGATTCCTCTCTGGCCGGCATGGGCGGGTGTCCCTTCGTCCCCGGCGCCAAGGGAAATATCGCCACCGAAGACCTGCTCTACATGCTCCATGACATGGGCATTGACACCGGATACGACCTGAACCTGGTCAACCAGACCGCCGCGGAGATGGCCGGGGAGATCCAGGCCTCGGTGGTCAGCTGTCAGGGTAGCCTGTGCAAACACCGCTAAGATTCAACTCCCTGCCGCTGCATCAAAAAGAAAACCGCTCTATTCATCGAGAATAGGGCGGTTTTTGTTTTGCAACCAGCTTTCGCTCCCCAGGAAAGTGTTGTCCGAACAGGTGAGAAAATTCCCGTACCCCTACGTCTCCCCAAAATCGCGAAAAACACCTCGCCAGACGGTCAAATCCGGCAAGGCTTCCCACTCTTAACGGCGGGGATGATGTAGTGTACCGCACGCCTTTCTTTTTCATCTTCTGAATGTCGGCAACGTCCCTCAGGGTAGAATACCACTTTTTCCTCGTTGTCATCCCCGACGAAGAAACCATTTCCGTCCTCTCCAGGTCCCAGACTACGTCAAACCCTGCAAGCCCATTTCCTATTTCTTCATACTGCCTGTCGAGATTCTCGAACCTGTTCTGTATCTCCAGAACTTAAAATAACATCACCTTCCATGCGAAAACACACCTTGCCACACCACATCACAATAGTTAACCCGTTGCTGCTCCATGGTTCATTCAGACGGAAACACCCTCGACAGATCAAGGAAGCAGCCGTCCAGGACGTTCACCTTCGCAATGTCCTTCTCGCTGTATACTTCATGTGGGTGCAAGATTCCCTCGTCCAGCAAAAGCACCTGTACGGTTCTTTCATCGGGACTGACAATCCAATATTCCCGCACCCCGGCCCGCTGATAGAGATTGAATTTTGTAACCCGGTCATGCCGCTGTGTGGAGGGAGAGAGAATTTCCACCACCAGATCCGGCGCTCGCTTACAGCCGTATTCGTCCAGCTTGTCATGGTCGCACACCACGGAAATATCCGGTTCCACCATCGTGTCCACATCGTCCGGGGTATCCCCATCCTTCTCAAACAGGCGGACAGCAAAAGGAGCAGGATATACCTCGCATTTCTTTCCTTCCAGGAAGTTTGCAAGCTGACGGAACAGTTCACCGCTGATCTTCTGGTGTGCTCTGGACGGCGGAGCCATCATAACGGCCTCTCCGTTGATGATCTCGATTCGCTCACTCTCACCCCAGGTGAGGCAGTCAGCGAAGGTGTATCGGTCTTTCGGTGCTGGTAATGGCATGTTCCTTCCTCCTACTCGTATCAAGAATATACCCCATATAACGCTGTTCCTCTTTATTGTTTATCATATCCATTTCTTCTTATGCAGTTTTGAACATATTCCTTTAAACTGTATTTGGTGTTTTGCCGCAATCAATACAATATTCCTTAAACGCAACGGCTTCTTCCTTCTTCACCTTGCACCCTATGGTGCCTGCCGGATGCACGAGAAGAGGAAATTTCGCCAGAGGTGGTGAATTTGGCAAACCTGCCTTTTTACGACGGAGGAAGGGAGAGAACGACCCGAAATACCGGATGGTGCAGACACTTATTTACCGCTCCGGCCGGGAAGATGCGCTCAGACGCTCCAGCTTCCTCCGGTCTGTCAGCTCCACAACTCCCCGGTTCAGCCGCACCATCCCTTCGTTCTGGAAATAGCGCAGCATCCGGGTCACCACCTCACGGGCTGTCCCCAGGTGGTTGGCAATCCGCTCATGGGTGATGCGCAGACTGCCGTCCCCCTCCAGCTCACTCTCCTCCAGGAGAAAGTTGGCCAGACGCCGGTCCATGCTGCCCCACAGGATCTGCTCCATCAGCCACATGACCTCGGAGAACCGGACTGCCATAATCTCGTTGGTGTAGTTGGCCAGAGCCGCTGATGTGTTCATCACACTCTGGTACACCGGGGCGGGAATCACCCAGAAATCCGTCTCCTTCTCCGCCTGAATCATCAGGTTGAGCTGCAGGTTGTGCATCACGCAGGAGGCGGAAAACAGGCAGATATCTCCGGCAAACAGCCGGTACAACGTCACTTCCCGCCCCTCTTCCGACAGGATAAACGCCCGAAGCTGCCCCGTGCAGATGGCCAGCAGGCCCAGACAGTCCGTTCCGCCGCTGTGTACCATGTCTCCAGGCCGCACATGCCGCAGCACCGCGCTCTCTCTCAGTTTCCGCTGCTCCTGCTCGGTCAGCCGATCCCAGATGGGAAGGCATTCCCTCAGCGTCTGCTCGGGTTCTTTCCCGGAGCCCGCCACCCCCTTTTGCATGTCCGTCACGCCTCCTCACGCTCCAGTTCCCGGCGGATCAGCTCCACGCAGGAGTCCAGGTACCGGCGCAGCGGCTGTTCCTCCCCGGCAATGCGGATCCCGCACCGGTTGGAGGGCACCACCACCTTCATCGCCTCGCTGCTGCCCACCGCCTCCGCCATCCGGGGCGTGATCTCCCCCAGCAGGGCATTGGGCATCAGGATGGCCACCGGGCCCACAATAAAATCCGCTCTGGGGGCGTTGAACACCACCGCATTCTCTCCGGTGGCTCCCTCATCCGCCCCCGCCTTCAGCATGGCCTCGGTGGCTGCGGAGTTGGCGCCCACCGCCCGGATGTGCACCTGGGGCAGCTGTTCCCGCAGCCGGGCCGTCAATGCTCGGCCCACACCGCCCCCCTGGCCGTCCACAACCAAAATCACACAGTTTTTCTTCTCCATGGCTGCTGCTCCTCTCCGGGCCCGCCGGGCCCAGACGTTTTTGTCATTTTACCATATCCCCGGCTCCCTGCCAACCCGCGCGGCGCCGCTTTTTTCTCCCGGGAAAGGCGTCAAGTTTTTTCTTGACAAGCCCCTCCGGCATCCTGTATCATAAGTCTTGCAAAGGCCGCAGGAAGCGGGCTGAGGGAATGGAAATTCCCGCTTGTGCCAGAACTTTTTTCCACTGTAGTACAGAAGGCTACCGGAGCGGCCAGCAGGCCGTTTGGGTGGTCTTTTTGCTTTTATCCACATGTTTTGGGAGGTGCCTTATGACCCTGAAAGAGTTCTTTTTCCAAAATCCCAGAGTTGCCGCAGCTTTTTCCGGCGGGGTGGACTCCGCGGTACTGCTGTGGGCCGCCAAAACCTACGGACAGCAGGTGCGGGCCTACTGCGTCCGCTCCCCTTTCCAGCCCGTCTTTGAGCTGGAGGACGCCAAGGAGCTGGCCGACAGTCTGAATGTCACCCTCACGGTACTGGAGGCCGACCCCCTCCTCTCCCCGGAGATTGCCGCCAACGGCCAGGAGCGCTGCTATCTGTGCAAGCACCTGATCCTGTCCACCATCCTCCGCGCCGCCCGGCGGGACGGGTTTGAGCTGGTGCTGGACGGCTCCAACGCCTCCGATGATCCCGCCCAGCGCCCCGGTATGCGTGCTCTGGAGGAGCTGGGGGTGCGCTCTCCCCTGCGGGAGTGCGGTCTGGACAAGCAGGCCGTGCGGCAGCTGGCCCAGAAGGCGGGACTGAAGGTATGGAACAAACCGGCCTACGCCTGTCTGGCCACCCGGGTGCCCACCGGCACTCCGATCACCCGGGAGGACCTGAGCCGGGTGGAGCGGGCGGAGCACACTCTGGCCGGGCTGGGCTTTTCCGACTTCCGGGTGCGCCTGTTCCACGGCGGCGCCCGCATCCAGCTTCCCGCCCCCCAGCTGTCCCGGGCTGCGGAGCTGCGGGAGGCCATCACTTCCGCCCTCTCCCCGGACTTTTCCGCCGTGCTTCTGGACCTGGTCCCCAGGCCCTGATTCCGGCAAACCCGCAATTGGAGGTACACTATGGACACCAAACAGGACATTCTCACCCTGCTGCGGCAGGTACAGGCCGGGACTCTCTCCCCGGATGACGCCCTGCTTCAGCTCAAGGAGTCCCCTTTTGAAGATCTGGGTTACGCCAAGGTGGATTTCCACCGCTCGGTGCGCCAGGGCGCGGCGGAGGTGATCTACGGCCAGTCCAAAACGCCGGAGCAGATCATCGGCATTCTCACCGCCATGGGCCAGCGGGGCTGTCACAACGTGCTGGTCACCCGTCTGTCTCCGGAATCTGCGGAGCAGGTGGCCCGGTCCATCCCCCTGGACTATCACCCTCAGCCCAGGCTGGCCATCGCCTTCCCCGCTCCCGTCAAGGGACGGGGGCACATCGCGGTGGTGTCCGGCGGCACCAGCGACCTGCCGGTATGCGAGGAGGCCGCCCTCACCGCCGAGGCGCTGGGCAGCCGGGTCACCCGGCTCTATGATGTGGGTGTGGCCGGCCTGCACCGCCTGCTCCACAACCTGGACTCCATCATGTCCGCCCGGTGCATCATCGCTGTGGCCGGCATGGAGGGCGCTCTGGCCTCCGTGGTGGGCGGTCTGGTGGACTGTCCTGTCATCGCGGTGCCCACCAGCGTGGGCTACGGGGCCAGTTTCGGCGGCCTGTCCGCCCTGCTGTCCATGCTCAACTCCTGCTCCAGCGGAGTGAGCGTGGTGAACATCGACAACGGCTTCGGCGCGGGATATCTGGCCAGCCGCATCAATCTCATGGAGGGCATCCCCTCAGAAGGAGAAAAAACGGAATGAAAACACTGTATCTGGAATGTTCCATGGGCGCCTCCGGCGACATGCTGCTGGGCGCCCTGTACGAGCTTCTGCCCGACCAGAAAGGCTTTCTGGACACCATGAATTCCCTGGGCCTGCCCCAGGTGGCCGTCACCGCCAACCCCGCGCAATCCCTGGGCATCGCCGGCACCCACATGGCCGTCACGGTGGCGGGCCTGGAGGAGGACGAGGCTCTGGCTCCGCACAACCATCACGATCACGACCACGACCACGAGCACGGCCACGAGCACGATCACGGACACCACCACGGGCACGAGTCCCACTGTGACAATCCCGAACTGCTCCATGTCCACGTTCACGGCCACGACCACGACCATCCCCACGACCATCCCCACGACCACGATCATCCCCACGACCACGATCATCCCCACGGGCATGACCATCCCCACGGGCATGACCATCCCCACGGGAACGATCATCCCCACGGGCATGACCATCCCCACGGGCACGGGCACAGCCACAGCAGCATGCTCGATGTGCAGGCCGCCATCCAGGCTCTGCCGCTTCCCCAGGAGGTGATCCGCCACGTGCACGCGGTCTACGACAGCATCGCCCAGGCCGAGTCCAAGGCCCACGGCTGTCCGGTGGAGCAGGTCCATTTTCACGAGGTGGGCGCCCTGGACGCCATCGCCGATGTGGCGGGGGTGTGCTATGCCCTGCACCTGCTCGCCCCGGAGGAGATTGTGGTCTCCCCCATCCATGTGGGCAGCGGCCATGTCCACTGTGCCCACGGCATTGTCCCCGTCCCCGCTCCCGCCACCGCCAATCTGCTCTCCGGCGTACCCATCTACGGCGGCGCCATTCAGGGCGAGCTGTGCACCCCCACCGGAGCCGCTCTGCTCACCCACTTTGCCAACCGGTTCGGCGCCATGCCTCTGATGCAGGTGGATCAGATCGGCATCGGCCTGGGTACCCGGCAGTTCCCCGCCGCCAACTGTCTGCGTGCCTTCTGGGGCAGGACCCAGGAGGGCGGACTGGGAGAGATCAGCCAGCTGGTGTGCAATCTGGATGATATGACCCCGGAGGCTCTGGCCTTCTCCTGCCAGCGGCTGCTGGAGCTGGGGGCACTGGATGTGTACACCCTGCCCGGACAGATGAAAAAGGGCCGGGCAGGCTGGCAGCTCACCGTGCTGTGTGAGCCCGGCCGGGAAGAGGAGTTCGCCCGCCACATCTTTGCCCACACCACCACCAACGGCCTGCGGGTGCTGCGGTGCGGAAAATACTACCTGGCCCCCTCCAGCCGGGAGGTGAACACCCCTTACGGCACGGTGGCGATGAAAGCCGCCGACGGCATGGGCGTCTCCCGGGTAAAACCGGAATATGAGGACGTGGCCCGGGTGGCCCGGCAGGAAAACCTGCCCTTCCAGACGGTATACCGGGCGGCGCAGCAGGCCGCGGACAAGACCCATTGATTTGTTGCAGAAGAGGGCGCGCCGGCCGGCGCGCCCTCTTCTCATGCCTTGCTCAGATAGTCCCAGATGCGGAAGGACAGCTCATAGAGGAACAGCAGTCTGCCGTCCTCCAGCGACACCCCCAGCAGCTCCTCCAGTTTCTTGATCCGGTAAAAGAACGTGCTCCGGTGGAGATGCAGGGCCTGGGCCGCCTTGGAGGCGCTGCGGTCGCACTCCAGATAGGTGCGCAGGGTGTGGACAAAATCCGTGTGGTATTTCTGGTCGTAGTTCTGCAGCCAGAAAATATGGTGGTGGATACCCACCTCCAGGCCCAGGTAGGAGCAGTTGGAAAACAGGTACTGGGGCAGCAGCTCCGTGGCCAGATACAGCACCGCCTCCGGCTCGTGATCCTCTCCGATCTTCAGCACATTCAGAGTCTGCCCGTAAAAGGCCTTGATCTTCAGGATATCCTGGAACGGCTGGCTGATGCCCACCTTCATCCGGTTGCGCTGGGCAAATTCCCGCAGCGGAGCCAGCTGCTGCTCCCGGAGCAGGATGGGTTCGTCCTGATTGAGAAAGAGCACCACGGCGTCCTGATAGACCACCGACATGCTGTTGGGGTACATGGCCCGCAGGGCGGACATCTGATGCTTGTTGAACAGGGTGCTGTCATGGGGCTCACTGCAGTGGAGCACGGCAATGCAGAAATACTGGCAGAACTTCCGGTCCAGCAGCTCCAGCCGGGAGCTGATCAGATTCACATCGTCAAACCGCCCCTCCAGCAGTTCAATGAGGAAGTTCTCATACTTCATCCCCGTCCGGGTGACAAAGAAGTCGTGCTTCTGCATCTCCACGGAGCACACGCCGGCCAGCGCGGTGGTAAAGCGCAGGTCCATGGGTGTGATCTCCGTCCCCGCGGGCAGGCATACCGCCACGTAACCCGTCACCACCCCCTGCAGCCGGATGGCGCAGAAGATCCACCGGTTGTCCGGATGATCCTCCGAGTCCACAATAAAAGCCCGCTGGTTTTCATATATTTTCTGCTCGATCTGCAGCCTCTGCAGACTTTCGATCTCCACGCTGTCCAGCACCAGCTGGGAGTGCACCTGTTTGATTCCATAGCTCAGGTTGCGCATCATGGGGGAGGTCTCGATCATGTTGTAGCTCACATCGCACACCGACACCGGGTAGTGGAGAAACTCCTCCGCCGCTTTCACCACATCTTTCAGTCCGCCGGTGACGGACAGCAGTCCATACATCCGGTTGATCTGGTCCCGAAGCCGCTCCTCTTCCTCCAGCAGCGCCCGCACCTGGCTGTACACCCTTCGGGCTGTCCACTCCCCCGCCGCCAGGACCGGCCGCATTGCTCCGCACGCCCCCCGGGTGAGCAGCAGGCAGTCCATCCCTTCCGGCACATGCTGCGCGGGCTCCTCCCCCTCCGGGCACAGGTACAGGGTGTCCGGCCGGAACACCGTGTACGGGCTCAGCAATTCCACCTGCGCCACCGGCCTTCTGCCGTCATAGGGTCCCGCCGGATGAAGGATCCCCTCCCGTTCCAGACGCTCCATCACCTGCTGCAGCGTAACCATGCTGTCCCTCCATTCAACATTTGTTGAAAATCCCATGCTACAGCTCACTGATTTCAGACAATCATTTGAAGCCAGCAAACCGCTTTTGTGGTAACATTTTAACTGTAGTCTAACACAGGGCGGCGACGGTGTCAATTTGTCTGACATTTGTCCAACCGCCTGAAACATGGGAGGAAGAGAAAGCCATGGCGGTCATCACCATCGACGGGATCACGCTGAACGTGCCCGACCACAAGAACGTGCTGGAATGCGCCCTGGAAGCCGGGATCTA